>CAVCXQ010000024.1:0-10281 GCA_963606275.1 uncultured Muribaculaceae bacterium
TGTCCGCCGGCGCCAGGCCGCTGGACAACCTGGGCAACGTGCGCCTGAGGGGGCCGTTGGGCGAGAGGCTGGACAGGATGATCCGGCATCGCGTCGTGGACGTCGACATCGACTACCTGGTCGGTCCCTTCAAGGAGAAGACCGAACGGCATGGCTGGTGGCAGACGGAGTTCTGGGGCAAGTTCATGCACGCGGCGGAGTCGTATCAGGCGTATCGTCCGTCGGAGACGCTGAAGGCGGCGATCGCGCGCGGCGTGGAGGCGATCCTGGCCTCGCAGGAGGCGTGCGGCTACATCGGGAACTACCCTGACGAGCTGCGGTGCGGCGAGGGCTGGGACGTGTGGGGGATGAAGTACACGATGCTCGGCCTCCTCCACCACTACGACGCGACGGGAGACGAGCGGTGCCTGTCCGCGGCGAAGAGGCTTTGCGACTACGTGATCCGCGAGATCGGACCCGGCGGCGCGCGCGGCCGCGAGCTGTGGCAGACGGGGAACTGGAGCGGGATGCCGAGCTCCTCCGTCCTGGAGCCGGTCGTGTGGCTCTACGAGCGGACGAAGGAGAGGAAGTATCTCGACTTCGCGACGTACGTCGTCAAGGGGATGAGCGTGCCGGCGGCTGGCCCTCGGCTTGTCGACCTGGCGCTACGGGGCGTCCCGGTCGCCGACCGCAACGGGCACGGCAACAAGGCGGAGACCGGCGGCGGCTACGTGAAGAAGCAGAACCGCTGGAAGGCATACGAGATGATGAGCTGCTACCAGGGACTGCTCGAGTACGCCGAATGCGTGAATGGGTCGAGCCTCTCGTCCGAGATAGTCCGCGACAATCCGTGGCTGGAGAAGCTGGGCGGCGTCGAAGCGCTCCGCCGCGCGGCGGTGGCGACGGCGGAGGACATCGTGCGGGAGGAGGTGATGCTGTCGGGCGGATGCTCATCGTCGGAGGCGTGGTTCCACGGCGCTCGGAAGCAGCACCTGCCTTTCCAGAGCCTGCAGGAGACGTGCGTGACGACGACGTGGATGCGCTTCTGCGAGAAGCTGCTGGACGTCACGGGCGAGGCGAAGTGGGCGGACGAGATCGAGCGCACCTTCTACAACGCGTACCTGGCGTCGCTCAAGGCGGACGACTCGCTCTTCGCGGCGTACGTGCCGATGAACGGGAACCGCTCCGAGGGAATGCACCACTGCTTCATGCACGCGGACTGCTGCTCGGCCAACGCGCCGCGCGGGTTCCTCTGCTTCCTGAAGAAGCTCTTCGAGACGAAGGGGAACGCGGCGGTCTTCAACTTCTACGCCTCCGCGCAGGTCAAGGGCGAGCTCGCCGACGGCAGGAAGGTGGCGTTCGACGTGTATTCGATCTATCCGCGCGAGAACTACGTGCGCATCGTGAGCCACACGGAGGGCGCGGGGAAGGTGCCGCTGTCCCTGCGCATCCCGGCGTGGGCGACGAAGGGCGCGAAGGTCCAGCTGAACGGCGAGGACCTGGCGGGCGCGAAGGCGGGCGAATACTTCACGATCGACCGCGAGTGGCGGCTGGGCGACGTCGTCTGGATGGAGTTCGAGATGCCCGTCGTCGCGCACACGATCGCCGACCGTCCGGCCGCCGCGCCCGGGCCCTACGCCGACGCGAGCGAGCCCGCGAGGCGGATGCCGCACTACGTGGCGTTCACGCGCGGGCCGGTCCTGCTCGCGCGCTCGAGCCGCTTCGCCGACGGCGACCTGACGGAGCCGTTCCGCGTCGGGGCGGTGGAGGACGGCATGGAGATGGCGGGCTTCTCGCCGGTGCGCACGCCGGACGACGGGATGTGGATGGCGTTCAACGCGGTGCTGCCGATCGGCTCGCACACGGAGAACCCGGAGGCGCGGAACCCTGCGGCCGTGTCGTTCTGCGATTTCGCGAGCGCGGGAAACAGGTGGGAGCGCGGCGACTACTACCGGACGTGGTTCCCGATCGAATGGGGGCCTACCGAATGAAAGACTTGCTTTTCGCATGCGCCGGCGTCCTCCTCTCCGCCGCGGCCCTCGCGGCGGAGGTGAAGGTAGACTTCGGCAGGACGCTCGGGCCGGTCAAGCCGGTGAACGGCGTGGGACAGCCGCCGCGGCAGGGCAACATCAGGTATCTCCGCGACGCGCACGTCCCCTATTCGCGACTGCATGACGTCGGCGGCAAGTACGGCGGGATGGTCTTCGTGGACATCCCCAACATCTTCCGCGACTTCGACGCGGACGAGAACGACCCGAAGAGCTACGACTTCGCCTACACGGACGACCTGCTCAAGGCGCTCGTGGACGCCGGCATCGAGCCGTTCTACCGTCTCGGCGTGACAATCGACAACGACGCGAAGCACGGCTTCCCGGCCTACCACGTCGATCCGCCGAAGGACTTCGCCAAGTGGGGGCGCATCTGCGAGCGCGTCATCCGCCACTACACGGAAGGCTGGGCGGGCGGCTACCGGTGGAAGATCGAGTACTGGGAGATCTGGAACGAGCCGGAGAACCATCCCGACCCGAAGCTGAACTCGATGTTCCGCGCTCCGTTCTCCGAATACATGCGCCTCTACGGGACGGTGGCCCCGTATCTGAAGACGAAGTTCCCGCATCTCAAGATCGGCGGATACGGGAGCTGCGGGTTCTACGCGGGGGTCGGCGCGAAGCACGTCGCCGCGGCGAACTCGTCGCCGCGCCTGCAGCATTTCGTGACCTGCGCGCGCGAGTTCCTGGCGGCGGCGCGCGAGAACGGCTGGCCGCTCGACTTCTTCTCGTATCACTCCTATTCCGACCCGAAGGAGGCGATGCGCCAGGTGCGGTTCGCGGACGCGCTCCTGGACGAGTTCGGGTTCACGCGCGAGAAGTGCGCTCGCGTCTACAACGAGTGGCTGCCCTACGTGTCGCAGGAGAACCTCGGCTCGGCCCTGCAGGCGGCGGGCGTCGCGGCGGAGCTGGTCGGGCTGCAGAACGGCCCGTGCGACGTCGCGTGCCTCTACGACGCCCGCGTTGGCATCGGGCCGTATGCGCCGCTCTTCGACCCGCTCACCTACAAGCCGCACAAGGCGTATTACGCTTTCACGGCGTTCGACGAGCTGCGCCAGCGCGGCACGGCGGTCGCGGCGGAGGTCACGGGCGCGGAGGACGTGTACGCGGCGGCGGCGGACGGCGCGGACGGCGCGGCCGTCATGCTCGCCAACGACTCGGACAGCGACGTGCCGCTCGCCTGCGACTTCGGCGGACGCCGGGTCCTGGAAGTCCGCCTGACGGACAAGACGCGGACGGACGCGAAGGTCGCGCTCCCCGAGGCGCTTCCGCCGCGCTCCTTCTGCGTGGTGCTGCTTTCACCTGGAAAAGAGAGAGGGAAATGAAAACCATCATCGGCAAGGACAAGAACGACATGGGGCGGCTGGCGGCGGACGACGCGGCGGCCAGGATCTGCGCGGCGATCGCCGCGAACGGCGAGGCGCGCGTGATCTTCGCGTCCGCCGCGAGCCAGTTCGAGTTCATCGAGTCCCTGCTGGCGCACACGGAGATCGACTGGTCGAAGGTCTGCGGCTTCCACCTCGACGAATACGTCGGGCTCCCCGCCGACCATCCGGCGAGCTTCCGGCGCTTCCTGAAGGAGCGACTGCTCGCGAAGCTTCCGTGCGCGGTCAAGAGCTTCACCTTCGTCGGCGGCGACGCGCCCGACCCGGCGGCGGAGTGCGCCCGCCTGGAGGCGGCCGTCCGCGAGAGGCCGGTCGACCTCGCCTGCATCGGCATCGGCGAGAACGGGCACGTCGCGTTCAACGACCCGCCGGCGGACTTCGCGACGAAGGCGGCGTATGCCGTCGTCGCGCTCGACGAGACCTGCCGCCGCCAGCAGGTCGGCGAGGGGTGGTATCCGAGCCTCGACGCCGTGCCGACCCACGCGTTCTCGATGACCGTCCCGCAGATCCTCGCGTCGAAGGCGATCGTCGTCGTCGTGCCGGACGCGCGCAAGGCGGAGGCCGTGCGGCGCACGGTCGAGTGCGACGTGTCGCCAGACGTCCCGGCCACGGCCCTCAGGACGCACGCGGACTGCGCCCTCTACCTCGACCCGCCGGCGGCGGCCCTCCTGAAGAAGTGAGGCGATGAACGGAAGCCTCGCCTTCGCGGACTACGCCGTCATCGCCGCGTTCTTCGCGGTCATGCTCGGCGTCGGCCTCTGGTATTCGCGGCGCAGCGCGTCGTCCGACCAGTTCTTCGGCAACGACAAGTCCGTGCCGTGGTGGCTCTCGGGCGTCTCGTTCTACATGAACAGCTTCTCGGCCCTGGCGTTCGTGATGTATTCGGCGCTCGCCTACAAGTTCGGCTGGGTGCCCGTCACGGTGAGCTGGCTGTCCGTCCCGGCCGTCCTGCTCGGCGCGTGGTTTCTCGCCGTGCGGTGGCGCCGCGCCGCGAAGGGCAGCCCGATCGACTACGTCGCCGAGCGCTACACGCCCGCGACGTGCAGGACGCTCGCCGTGCTCGGCCTCCCGATGCAGCTCCTGGACAACGCGCTGAAGCTCCTCGCCATCGGCACCGTCGTCGGCGTCGGCATGGGCTTTCCGCTCTTCTGGTCGATCTGCCTCTCCGGCGTCGTCATCGTCCTCTACACGTTCCTCGGAGGTCTGAAGGCGACGCTCGTCTGCGACTTCATCCAGTTCCTCGTCATCCTCGCCGTCGTGCTGGCCCTGCCGTTCCTCTGCCTCGGGCGCCTCGCGTCGCTCGACGGCGGCGCGGGTCTCGCGCACGGCCTCCGCGTCTTCCTCGACCGCGCGCCGGCGGGCTTCTTCGACCTTACGGCGGGACAATACACCTGGCTCTACATGCTCGTCTTCTTCTGCTGCGTCGGCTCGACTCTCTCGACGAACTGGTCGCTCGTGCAGCGCTACTACTCGACGAAGAGCGAGAGGGACGCGAAGAAGATGGCCTACCTCGTCGCCGCGCTCCTCTTCCTCGGCCCGCCGGTGTTCTTCTTCCCGGCGATGGCCGCGCGCATATTCATGCCCGGCGTGCCGGACGCGGAGATGAACGGCGTCTACGCGCTCCTCTGCCGCGAGGTGCTCCCGGCCGGCATGATCGGCATGGTAATCGCGGCGATGTTCTCCGCGACCATGAGCTCGCTCGCCGGGAACTTCAACGCGGCGGCTGCCGTCGTCACCAACGAGCTCTACCTCAAGGCCGCCAGGGCGCCGTCCGCAAAGGCGAAGATGGCCGCCGCGCGCCTCGCGACCGTCGCCGTCGGCGGGCTCGTCGTCGCGCTAACTTTCGTGATGCAATACGCCCAGGGCGCGGACGACCTCTTCAACCTCTCCAACAAGGTGTTCGGCGTCTTCCTGCCGCCGATCGCGATCCCGATGCTCTGCGGAATCCTCGTGCGCGGCTTCTCGAAGCGCTCCGGCCTCTGCGGGCTCGTCGGCGGCATCGTCGTCGGCCTCGCGCTCTTCGCCGTCGGATCAGTCCCGTCGCTCGCCCACTGGCGCGAGATGACCTGGATCTTCCCCGCGACGTCGGCCGCGACCGTCCTCTTCCTCTTCCTCGGCACGCGGCTCTTCCGCGACACGCCGGCCGAACGCGCCGAAGTTGACGCGTTCATGGACCGCATCGGCGGGAAGACGCCGGGAGGCCGCGCATGAGCGGCGGATGGGTCGACCTGCAGGTGAACGGCTACGCGGGCGTGGACTTCAACGCGCCGGGGCTGACGCCGGAGGCAGTGAAGTCCGTCACCGAGAGGCTCGCGGCGGACGGCACGGCCGGCTACCTGCCGACGCTCGTGACCGGCGACCCGGAGACGATGCTCGCGACCATCCGCACCGTCGTGGCGGCGCGGCGGAGATACGCTGTCTGCGAGCGGAACGTCCTCGGCTTCTTCCTGGAGGGACCTTTCATCTCCGACCGGCCCGGCGCCGTCGGCACGCATCCCGTCGAGTGGGTGCGTCCGCCGGACCTCGCGCTTTTCGAGCGCTTCCAGGACGCGGCCGAGGGTCTTGTGCGCCTCGTCAACGTCGCGGCGGAAGTCCCGGGGATGCCGGCGTTCGTGAAGGCCCTGGCGGAACGCGGCGTCGCCGTCTCGCTCGGACACCAGCTCGCGACCAGCCCCTCGGACGTCGAGCCGTGCCTCGCCGCCGGCGCGAAGGCGTTCACGCATCTCGGCAACGGCATCCCCAACGAGGTGAACCGCCACGACAACGTCGTCTTCACCGCGCTCGTCGAGGACCGCGCCTCGGTCATGTTCATCCCCGACGGACACCACCTGCCGGACACGATGCTGAAGCTCTACTGCCGCGCCGTGCCGACAGAGCGGCTGATCGCCGTCTCGGACGCGCAGTATCCCGCCGGCCTCCCGCCGGGCGAATACGACGTCTGCGGGGCTCGCGCAAGGCTGGAGCCGAACGGACTTCTCTGGAATCCGGCGAGGAACTGCCTCGTCGGCGCGACGACGCCGATCGCGAGGTGCATGGAGATCCTGAAGGAGCGCGTCGGGCTTTCCGACGCCGAGTGCCGTGCCGTCGGACGCGACAATGCGCTCCGCCTGATCGGCGAAACATGAAAATCAAACACGAAAAAACGGCCTTGCAAGTTCTTGGTGGATGTTTCGTTTCTTGTTGTGTTTTTACTACGGAAAGAACGGAAAGGAACGGAAAGAACGAAATGCGCCAGCCTGCCCAAGCCGCCACGCGGAATCCGTGGCCGATTATACGGCTTCTCGCCCACTCGCGCTCTTGGGTTTCAAGTCGGCGTGCAGTGGCGTCGGGCGAGAAGCCTAAATCGGCCACACTTCGGGCGAAAGAGTGCAAGCGGAACCGCACAGCCGAGATTCACTACGGAAGGCACAAAAACCAGCGGAAGCAGACGGAATTCCGTTCCACTCATTCAAACCGAGGCGCGGCCGATTTAGGCTTTTTCGCCGACGGCAACGAGCGGCAATCGAACGCACATGAAAGCGAGTGGCGAAAAAGGCGTATAATCGGCCGCATTGTCTTGTCGCGGGCGGCTGTTCAGTTCCGTTTTCTTCCGCTCCCTTCCGCTCCTTCCGTAGTAAAAAAGCACAATCAGAAACGAACCTTCCACTAAAAACTCCGAAGAACCGAAAAATGGAGGATATGACATGAAGAGGGGAGTCTTGGCTTTTGTTGCGGGGCTTGCTACGGGTCTCGCGGCGTTCCCGGCGGCGGCGATGGACGGCGCGGCGATCCAGCGCGAGATCGACCGCGTCGCGGCGGCCGGCGGCGGCCGCGTCGTCGTGCCGGCCGGCGAGCATCCGTGCGCATCGATCCGGCTGAGGAGCCGCGTCGAGCTCCACCTGGAGAAGGGCGCCCGCCTCGTCGGCAGCACCAACGTCGACGACTACCTCGACTTCCCGCTCGACGTCTGCGCCGTAACGCCGGAGGGCTCGCGCAAGGTCTTCCTCTACGCTTGGGACGAGACGGACGTCTCGATCACCGGCGAGGGCGTGGTCGACGGACGCGGCCCCGCGTTCTTCGACCGGACGAAGCTTCAGGGCCGCTTCTGGGCGAAGCCCGCCGCGCCGCGTCCGCGCATGGTGCAGCTCGTCCGCTGCCGAGGCGTCCGCCTGGAGGGCGTGACCTTCAGGGACTCGCCGGGCTGGACGATGCTCGTGCGCCAGTGCGAGGACGTGCGCGCGAGCGGCATCCGCGTCGAGGCGGACGCGCGCATGATCAACTCGGACGGCATCGACTTCGACGGCTGCCGCGGCGTGCTGGTCGAGAACTCCAGCTTCAGCACCGGCGACGACGCCGTCATCCTGCGGGCGATGCGGACGTCCCCCGACGAGCGCGTCGTCTGCGAGGACGTGCTGGTAACCAACTGCGTCCTGCGCAGCGCGTGCAACGGCGTCCGCGTGGGGTGTCCGTCGGACGACACCATCCGCCGCGCCGCGTTCCGCGACTGCCGCTTCGAGGGCTGGAACGGCGTTAACTTCGAGTATCCGCGCCGCTACCTGAAGAAAGGCTCGCGCGGCGGCGTCGTCGTCCGCGACGTCTCGTTCGAGCGGTGCTCCGGGACGAACGAGAACGCGGCGGTGCAGATAGTCGTCGAGGACGGCGTCGAGGTCGGCGCCGTCGACGGCGTCCGGTTCACCGACTGCGACTTCTCCGCCGCGACCGCCCTGCGCTTCGTCGGGAACGAGCACTCCCCCCTTGGCGACGTCCTGCTCGAGCGCGTGAGGACGCGCGGGAGGCGCGAGATGAAGTTCGCCCCGAAGCTGAGGGAGGAGCGGGCGGCTCTCGTCCCGCTGCCGAAGAAGGTGGTCTGGAGAAATGGCGAGGCACCGGCGGACGCGAAGATGGAGCGCGAGCGCGACTCATCGATTCCGTCCGAGGGCTACTGCCTCAGCGTCACGCCGAAGGGCGTGAAGGCCTCCGCCTCGACGGACGCCGGCTTCTTCTACGCCGCGCAGACGCTCGCCCAGCTGCGCCAGGAGGACGGCACGTATCCTGCCTGCGAGATCCTGGACATGCCCGCCTACCGGTGGCGCGGCTTCATGCTCGACGTGAGCCGCCACTTCTTCGCCAAGGATGAGATTCTCAAGCTAATCGAGGTCGCGGCGTCCTACAAGCTCAACACGTTCCACTGGCACCTGACGGACGACCAGGGATGGCGGCTGGAGAGCAGGAGGTTCCCGGAGCTGACGCGCGTCGGCGCGAGGCGCGACTCCAGCGCGGCGACGAGCCCGGACTTCAACGGATACCGCCCCGGCTTCGCCAACGGCAGCGAGGAGCAGGACGGCAGGCCCTACGGACCCTACTTCTACACGCGGGACGACGTGAGGGAGGTGCTCGCGCGCGCGGCGGAGCTGCACGTGACGGTCGTGCCGGAGGTCGAGTTCCCCGGCCACGTCCGCGCCGCGCTCGCGGCGTATCCGCAGTATTCGTGCAGGGGGAAGGACCTGCCGCGCAAGGTGCGCACGACGCTCGGAATCGAGGAGGACGTTCTTTGCGTCGGCAACGACGAGGCGGTGAGGTTCTGCAAGGACGTGCTGGACGAGGTGATGGAGCTCTTCCCGTCGAAGGCGATCCACTTCGGCGGCGACGAGTGTCCGACGGCGCGGTGGGAGGGATGCGCGAAGTGCCGGGCGCGGAAGGCGGCGGTCGGCGCGAAGGACTGGCGCGCGCTGCAGGCGTGGTTCACGCGCGAGCTGGCGAGGCACGTCGCCTCGCGAGGACGCCGCGCCGTCGGCTGGGACGAGGTCGCGGAGGGCGGGGCCGAGCTGCCGGACGACGTGGTGGTCGTGAACTGGCGCGGCGACCGCTTCGGCGGCGCGTCGGCCGCCGCGCGCGGACACGACGTGGTGATGGCCCCGAACGAGTTCCTCTACCTGAACTGCAGCCAGTTCTCGCCGGAGTTCGAGCGCAAGACGCGGATGTATCCGCACCCGTTCGTATTCACCCGCGAATACGTGCCGATGTCGCTGCGCGTCGTCCATTCGTTCGACCCGCTGCGCGGCGTCGCGCCGGAGGACGCCAGGCGCGTCCTGGGCGGACAGGTCTGCCTCTGGGCGAACGTCGTGCCGACGCCGGAGGCGGCCGAGTGGCGGCTCTGGCCGCGGAGCGCGGCGTTCGCGGAGGTGATCTGGCGCGGCGAGGCTCCTGGCGAGCGCGACTTCGACGGCTTCGCGCGGCGGATGGTCCCGAGGCTCGCCGACCTGCGCTCGAAGGGCGTGAACGCCGCGCCGCTCGACGAGGGGCATGGCTTCCCGCCGGCGAGCGTCACGCCGGCGCCGTGGATCGAGCCGGCGTCCGCGCGCGGCTACGACTGGTGGGCGCGGCACGTCGCGATCTGGAAGGCGACCAAGAAGCCGGGCGACTGCGACGTCCTCTTCGTCGGCGACGAGGTCACGCAGGACTGCCCGTCGCTGGCGGAGGCGTTCGCGCCAATGAAGGCGGTCAACGCCGGCTATGGCTGGGACAGGACGCAGAACGCGCTCGTCCGCCTGCGCTACGGCGAGATCGACGGGACGGACGCGAAGTGGGTCGTCGTGCAGATCGGCGGCAACAACCTCCGCAGGACGCGGAACTATCGCGGCGACGCGGCTCCGGAGGTCGCGCAGGGCGTCGTCGCGGTCGTGGAGGAGGTCCGCCGCGCCGCGCCGAAGGCGAAGGTGGTCGTGGTCGGGCTCTTCCCGCAGGCCGGCAGGGAGGACGAGGTGAAGGAGGCCAACGCCATCCTGGCGCGGCGGTTCGCGGACTCGAAGGACGCTGCGTTCGTCGACGTCGGGAACGACGGCTCCGACTGGCTCTCGCGCGTCCGCGCCATCGTGTCCCGACAGCGGTAG
>CAVCXQ010000025.1:0-10181 GCA_963606275.1 uncultured Muribaculaceae bacterium
CGCGCAGGTCGTCTCCTACGACGACTACGTGAAGTTCGGCGGCGAGGCCGGCGCGAGAGAGCACGGCGTCCTCAGGCCGGAGGGCAAGGACTACGAGATGAAGGACGGCGACGTCGTCGAGTTCCTCTTCAACTGAAACCACAAAGCGGAAGGCGCAGACCATGCAGATTCGCCAGATCTCGATATTCCTCCAGAACAAGCCGGGGCAGCTCTCGCAGATCTGCCGCGACCTCGCGGAGGCCGACCTCAACATCGCGACGCTCTCGCTCGCCGACACCAGCGACTTCGGCATCGTGCGCATGATCGTCGACGACCACGAGAAGGCGAAGGACGTCCTGACCGCGAAGGGTCACGCGGTCAACGTGCGCGAGGTCGTCGCCGTCTGCGTGCCCGACCGCCCTGGCGGCATGGCGGAGGTGATGGCGGCCGTCGACACGGCCGGCGTCAACGTCGAATACAGCTACGCCTTCGCGTTCCACCGCGGCGAGAAGGCCGTCCTCGTCTTCCGCTTCGACGACAACGCGAAGGCGGAGCGCGTCCTTGCGGAGGCCGGCTTCCTGACCCTGCCGGAGGAAGAGGTCGTCAAGTCCGCCGTCTGACGGCGCCGCGCACGGCATGGAAGTCGAGGTCATCGAGCCGCACGGGCTCTGCGCGGGCGTGAACGCCGCCGTCGCCAAGGCGCTCAAGCTCCGCGACGTCTACTGCCTCCACGAGCTCGTCCACAACGAGATCGTCGTCGGCGACCTGAAGGCCCTGGGCTTCCGCTTCGTCGACCGCGTCGAGGACGTGCCGGAGGGCGAGACGGTCGTGTTCTCCGCGCACGGCGTCCCCCCGTCCGTCCGCGCCGCCGCCGCCGAGCGGCGGCTGAAGGTCGTGGACGCGACATGTCCGTTCGTCGCCAAGGTGCACCGCGCGGCGCGCGACTTCTCGCGGCGCGGGCTCCCGGTCGTCGTCCTCGGCGACCCCGCGCACGTCGAGTGGAAGGGAATCGCCGGCGAGGCCGAGAGCCCGCTGACCTTCGACGAGGCGATGAAGATGGAGAAGTCCGCCGTCGGCGTCGTCGCGCAGACGACGATGAACGCGGACGAGGTGGCGCGGCAAGTCGCCGAGCTGCGCGGTCGCCACCGCGTCGAGACGCAGGCGGAGGTCTGCCAGGCGACGAAGGCGCGGCAGGACGCGGTGCGCCGCTTCGCCGGGCGCGGCGGAGACGGCCGCGCCGTCCTCGTGCTCGGATCCCGGACGTCGTCCAACTCGCGGCGTCTCGCCGAAGTCGCCGCGGACGCCGGCGCGAAGGCGTTCCTCGCCGCGTCCATGGACGAGGTGCGCGCCCTCGACCTCTCCGGGGTCGGGCGCCTCGGCGTGACCAGCGGGGCGTCGACCCCGGAGCGGCTCTTCGAGGAGGCGGTGCGCTTCCTCAAGAACGTCCCGCAGCACGTCGCGATCATCATGGACGGCAACGGACGCTGGGCGGCGCGGCGCGGCAGGAAGCGCGGCGAGGGGCACAAGGCCGGCGCGAAGAAGCTCATCGACGTCCTCTCCTGGTGCGGCGACCGCGGCGTCCGCTACCTCACCGTCTACGCCTTCTCCACCGAGAACTGGAAGCGTCCGAAGGAGGAGGTGGACGGGCTGATGTCGCTCTTCGCCAGGATGCTGAAGTCGAAGGAGTCGAGCTTCATGAAGAACCGCGTGCGCTTCCGGATGGTCGGGCGGCGCGGAGACCTGTCGGCGAAGCTGCTCGGCGTCGTCGAGGCCCTGGAGCGCAAGACCGCCGCCTTCGACCGGCAGCTGCTGGTGGCGATATCCTACGGCGGGCGCGCCGAGGTCGTCGACGCGGCGAACGCCGCGATGAAGCGCGGCGAGCCGCTCACCGAGGAGACGTTCCGCCGCTACCTCTACGCGCCGGACGTCCCCGACCCCGACCTGATCGTCCGCACCAGCGGTGAGCTGCGGACTTCGAACTTCCTGCTCTGGGAGTCGGCGTACAGCGAATACTACTTCACGGACACTCTCTGGCCCGACTTCTCGGAGGAGGAGTTCGACCGCGCCCTGGCGTCATACGCCGCGCGGAGCCGCCGCCGCGGCGGCGTGTGAGCGGGACGGCGCGTCAGCGGCCGTCCTGGCCGCGGCCGCCGCGGGCGGCCCAGACCGCCTGCCGGGCGACGCCCAGGAGAAGCGCCGCGTCGTCCTTCGTGAACACGCCGCGCGAGAAGACGCGGTGGAAGCCCTGCATGAAGTGGTCGGCCTGCTCCGGCTTCATGAAGCCGATCTCCTCCAGCATCGCCGCCCAGTTCTTCATCAGCTGCATCTTCTGCGCCTGCGGGGCCGGCGGGGCCTTCTCGTGCGGCGGACGATACTGGCCCGTCGCCGTGAAGAACTCGTAGCACGTGATCAGCACCGCCTGCGAGAGGTTGATCGACGTGTAGCCGGCGTCCACGGGGATGCGGATGAGGTGCGTGCACTGGGCGACCTCCTCGTTCAGGAGCCCCTTGTCCTCGCGTCCGAAGACTAGCGCGACCGGCCCGGTCTCCGCGAGCGAGAGGATGTCCGGAGCGCAGTCCCGCGGCGCCTTCACGTGCTGTCGGTAAAGCCCCTCGCGCGCGGTCGTGCCGACCACCGCCACGCAGTCGGCGACCGCCTCCTCGAAGGTCGCGAACTCCTCGCGGGCGTCCAGGACGTCCGTCGCGTGCACGGCGAGGCGGCGCCCCTCCTCCCAGTCGTTCTGCAGGTTCGGGGCCGCGAGGCGGAGATGGCGGATGCCCATGTTCGCCATGGCGCGGCAGCTCGAGCCCACGTTGCCGGTGTAGAGCGTCCCGACCAGGACGACGCGGATGTTGTCGAGCGGGTTCACTTCACGCTCTCCCCGCGATACGCGCGCTGCGGCGCCCGCACCGTCTTCCACCGGTCGTCCTTCTTGACGTCCACCGCCGGCGAGTCGCAGAGGACGCCGCGGTAGACCGGGCGGTAGGCGTCCTCGTCGTCCTCCGCCTGGCGGTAGACGATGCAGGAGAATCCGTTGACGAGCAGCCGCCAGCGTCCGTTGTCGGTCTTGTACATCGTCCCCCTCGACTGGAGGTTCATGCACTGCCACGCCTTGAACGAGTCGCCGTCGGGCATCCCGGCCTCCACGACCAGGCGCGACTTGAACGGGAGCTCCTCGCCGGTCATGGGCGAGACGAAGGTGTTGACGTGGTCTTTCTCGGCGACGCCGTAGGCGACGGTCACCAGGCGGCCGTCCTCGTCGGAGAACACGTTGCGCTGCACGATCTTGTAGCTGTGGCATCCGGCGAGCAGCAGGGCCGCGCCGAGCGCGGCCGCCGCGACGGCGCGTCCGGCGCCGGATCCGTGTTGCAGAGTTTCCCGTCCCATGGCGGCGATTATATCAAAACCACGCTCCCCCCGCCGACGCCCTCGCGACCGCCTGGCCTTCCGACCGCTTTCCATCGGCTGCCAAGCCCCCGCGAGGGCGGTTTTGGTATAATACGCGCCGTGAACCTTGTCTGCGCGATAGTCCTGGCGGCGACGCTCTTCGAGACCTCGAAGGACGGCGTATCGCTGAAGGCGACCTCCGAGACGACGCAAATCGACCCCGCCAGGAGCGTCTTCCTGCGCGTCGAGCTTGCCTGCGCCGCCGGCCGGACCGCCCGCCTCCCCGACCTCCGCGACCGCGTCGTCGGCTTCTCCCTCGCCGAGGACTTCTCCGAGGAGCCCTCGCGCGCCAAGGACGGCTCGACCGCGCTCGTCGCCTCCTGGCGGCTCGTCCCAGAGCCGTGCGCCGCCGAATACCGCATCCGCCCGTTCGTCGTGGAGGCGTCGGCGGACGGCGGCCGCGACCTCTCGTTCGTCGCCGGGCCCGTCGCCTTCGGGCAGCCCGCCGCCCGCGAGCCGGTCACCGGCGGAATGGAGACAGACCCCCGCAAGGACCTGCCGCCGCTCAGCTGGGCGCTCGCCGGCAAGGCCGCGCTCGCCCTCGCGGTCCTCGCCGCGCTCGCCTTCGCGGCCTGGCGGCTCGTCCGCCTCGCCGTCCGCCGCGTCCGCGAACGCCGCATGAGCCCGATCGAGCGCGCCTGGGCGGAGCTCGGCCGCCTGCTCCAGCGCGGCCTCCCGGGGCGCGGACGCTACAAGGACTTCTACGTCGAGCTGACCATGGTCGTGCGCCGCTACGTCCAGCGCCGCTACGGCGTCCGCGCCCCCCACCTGACGACCGAGGAGTTCCTCTCGCAGTTCCGCGACGCCGGCGGCGGACGCCGCGACCTGCTCGCGCGCTTCCTGGAGAGCGCCGACCTCGTGAAGTTCGCCGGCGTCGAGGCGAACCCGGAGACCGCCGACGCCGCGACCGAGGCCGCCCGCACCTACCTGAAGGACGACGCGGAGGCGAAGAGATGAGCTTCGCGAGTCCGTGGATGGCGCTACTCCTGCTGCCGCTCGGCTTCGCCGCCTGGCGGCTGCTGCGGCGCGGCAGCCGTGGCGGCGTCCGCTTCTCCGCCGTCTCCCGACTCCCGGCGAAGGCCGCCGGCTGGCGAGCGAAGGCCGCCGCCGTCTCGCCATTCGTCCTGCTCGCCGGGCTGGCCCTGCTCGTCGTCGCCGCCGCCAGGCCGCGCACCTCGCTCGCCCGCGACCGCAAGTCCGTGGACGCCATCGCCATCGCCATGACCGTCGACGTCTCAGGCTCCATGGACGCGCTTGACCTCACACCCAAGGGCGAGAGGTTCTCGCGCCGCACCACCCGCCTCGCCGTCGTCAAGCGCCTCTTCGCCGAGTTCGTCGAGAAGCGCCCCGACGACCTCATCGGGCTAGTCACCTTCGGCGGCTACGCGGCGACACGCGCCCCGCTCACCGCCGACCACGCCGCCCTCCTCAAAGTCCTCGAAGGCGTCGAGATACCGTCCGTCGCCGTCGACGCCCAGGGACGCGCCATCGCCGGCGACGAGCAGATGACCGCCGTCGGCGACGGACTCGCCGTCGCCCTCGCCAGGCTCAGGGACGCCAAGCCCAAGACCAAGATCGCCATCCTCCTCTCCGACGGCGTCTCCAACACCGGCGCCGTCGAGCCGGACGACGCGGCCGCCGCCGCCGCCAAGATGGGCGTCAAGGTCTACGCCATCGGCGTCGGCACCCGCGCACGCCGCACCCCGATCATCGGACGCGACTTCTTCGGACGCGAGACCGTCCAGTACGCCGACATGACCTTCGACGAGAAGCAGCTCAAGTCCATCGCGAAGAAGACCGGCGGGACATACTTCGCCGTCAACGACCGCGACTCCCTCGCGAAGGCCCTCGACGAGATCGACCGACTGGAGACGACGCCCCTCGACGCCGACGTCTACAACCGCTGGCGCGAGCACTTCGCCCTCCCCCTGCTCGCAGGAGCCGCGCTCGTCCTCGCCGCCGTGTCCCTCTCGATGTCCGCCTCCCGTCGCCCCGCCTAGCCGCGCCAGCCCAGACCAGAAGAATGACAAGCGAAAAAGACATCAGCAGGGGCGCGGAACTGCTAGCGCCGGCCGGGGACTTCGCCACCGCGCTCGCCGCCTTCGACGCCGGCGCCGACGCCGTGTATTGCGGACTCTCCGCGTTCTCCGCCCGCGCCTTCGCGACCAACCTCTCCTTCGAGGAGCTCGAAAGCCTCGTCGCCGTCGCCAGGACGCGCTCCAGGCGCGTCTACGTCACCTTCAACACCGTCGTCGAAGACGACCGCCTCGCGGAGGCCGTCGACACCCTCGCCAGACTCGACGAGATCGCCCCAGACGGACTCATCGTCCAGGACCTCGGCGTCGCCAGGATAGCCCGCCGCAGCTTCCCGAAGCTCGAGCTCCACGCCTCCACCCAGCTCGTCGCCCACAACCTCGAAGGCGTCCTCGCCCTCGGCGAGCTCGGCTTCCGCCGCGTCGTCCTCGCCCGCGAGCTCTCCCTCGCGGAAGTGACGTCCATCGCCAAGCGCTGCGGCGCCAGGCGGATCGCGGACGACGGACGCCCCGAGCTGGAGCTCGAGACGTTCGTCCACGGGGCCCTCTGCTACTCTCTCTCCGGACTGTGCCTCTTCGGCGCCATGGAGCAGGGCCGCAGCGGCAACCGCGGGGCCTGTCCCTACTGCTGCCGCGCCTCCCACGCCGCCGGCACCTACCGCGCCTCGTGCGCCACGCCTCACGTCCCTGACGCCTCTCGCGTCCCTCGCGTCGCCTCCGCCGTCCACCCATTCTCGATGAAGGATCTGCGCCTCGGCGACGACGCCCGCCGCCTCGTCGAGGCCGGCGTCTCCTCGCTCAAGATCGAGGGACGCATGAAGTCCGCCCTCTACGTCGCCAGCGTGACGCGCCACTACCGAGACATCCTCGACGGAGCCCCGCAGCGCGTCTCCACTTCCGACCTCGAGACCGTCTTCTCCCGCCGCACCACGCGGCTCTACTTCGACGGACGCAGCGCGGACGCCTCGCCGGTCGACGGCTCCGCCCCCGGCCACCTCGGCGCGGACGCCGGCACGGTCAAGAAGGTCACGTTCGACCGCGAGGGACGCGCCTGGCTGCGCTTCCGCACCCGCCGCGCCCTGGAGAAGCACGACGGTCTCCAGTTCGACGTCATGGACGACGACGGACGCCCCGTCGGATTCGGCGTCGGCGAGATGCGCCAGGCGATCTCGCGCCGCCCAGTCTTCGAGGTAAACGCCGGCGTCGACGTCGAGGTCCTGCTCCCGGAAGGACGCCGCCTCGCCCAGCTCCTGCGCCCGGGGACGGCCATCGGCTGCACGATGTCCAACGCCGTGAAGCGGATGTTCCCCGCGCCGTCGTTCCGTCCGAGCGACTACCCCGGCGGCTGCGCCATCGACGTCACGGTAACCCTCTCCAAAGACGGCATCAAGGCCGAGGCGCAAGGCGCGAGCGGCGCGCCGGGGACGTCGCGCCCTACCGACGACGGCACGGGCGGACATCATGCCGATGATGGTAGGGGCGGACGTCCTACCGACGACGGCACGGGCGGACATCATGCCGATGATGGTAGGGGCGGACGTCCTACCGACGACGGCACGGGCGGACATCATGCCGATGATGGTAGGGGCGGACGTCCTACCGACGACGGCACGGGCGGACATCATGCCGATGATGGTAGGGGCGGACGTCCTACCGACGACGGCACGGGCGGACATCATGCCGATGATGGTAGGGGCGGACGTCCTCGGCCGCCCGAAGATACAGGCGCAAAAACAATATCTTTTGTCGCCCATTCGCTGGAGCCGGCGAAGGCCCCTGAGAAGACCGCCGCCGCCGTGGAAAAGGCGTTCTCCAAGCTCGGCGGCACGCACTACCGGCTCGGCAAGGTGTCCGTCGTCGACCTCGACGGACTCTTCGCGCCGGTCTCTCTCCTCAATGACCTACGCCGCGACCTCGTCGAGAGCCTCGACGCAGAGCGCGAAAAGGCGCGGCAGTCGAAGATCTCCGCCGCCATGGCGGACGTCGCCGCCGACGGCGTGGCGTCCGCGGACGCCTCCTCCGTCCCGACGCCGCCGATGCGTCGCGTCAAGATCCGCCCCGGCCAGTCCGTCCCGCCAGGACGCTGGGACGAGACGATCGTCGCCATCGACTCTTCGACCGACGAGCGGGGTCTGTCCCCATACGGCGGCGACGTCCGGCTCGCCCTGCCAGTCTACGTGCCGGAGGCGGACTTCAACCGCCTGCGCAGCCTGGTGAAGCGGCTTCTCCGCGCCGGCCATGTGAAATGGGAGTGCTCCGACCTCGCGACGCTCCGGATGCTCAAGGCGCTCGGCGTAGAGGACGTCACCGCCGACTGGACGCTCTACGCCTTCAACCGCGCCGCGCTCTCCGCCGTCGCCGGGCGCGGCGTCCGCCGCGTTGTCGCCAGCCCCGAGAACTCACGCGCAAACCTCCGCGCCCTCGTGGCGTCCGGACGCGACGTCGAGTTCCTCTCCCAGCAGTCCACCCCGCTCTTCGTCTCGCTCACCGAGCCGCTGCCATACGAGTCGGACAGCCTCGTCACCTTCCTCCGCGACGGACTCTTCGCGACCACGCGGCGGACGCCGCGCACGTTCGAGGCGCCGGACGGCGCGGCGACACGCCTCGACCTCTCCTGGGACCCTCCGTCATGATCGCAGAGACCTTCAAGAAGCTCGCCGGCGTCGCCTGGTTCCTGCCGGGATTCCTCCTCTGGGCCGCGTTCCCTCCGCTCGGAGAGGGCGCGGACTGCCTGTTCGCGCTCGCGCCGCTGATGTGGCTGTCGCGGCGCGGCCAGGTCGGCGTCTCGACGCGCAGGTGGTTCGCCAACGGCGCGTTCTTCTGGGTGGCGACGCTCTCGTGGATGCCGGCCATCGTCAAGAACGGAGGACCCTGGCCGCTCGTCGTCCTCGGATGGTTCGCGCTCTCCGCCTACTGCGCCGGATACTTCGCTCTCTACGGATGGCTCTCGTCCGTCTACTGGCGGTGGGCGCGGGGCGCGGACGCCGGCGCGGCCTGGCGGCGGCTCCTGGGCGTCCTCGTCGTCGAGCCGGTCCTCTGGTGCGGACTGGAGCTGGTGCGCTCGCGCCTGCTCGGCGGCTTCGCCTGGAACCAGATTGGCGTCGTGCCGGCCAACCTCGGTTTCGGCGGCCCCGCCGCGCTCGGCGGCGTCTACCTCCTCTCCGCCGTCGTCGTCCTCGTCAACGGCACCTTCGCCGGCATCTTTGAACGTGCCTGGCGCGTCGAGCGCAGCGGCTTCCCGGCGCTCAGGAAGTTCGGCCCGCTGGAGACCCTCCTCGCCTTCGCGCTCGTCTTCGGCGTCTACGCGGCGGCGAGAAGCTGCGCGGACGCAAGAGACGCTGGCGGCGGCGATGGGGACGAGAGGCAGCACCTCAAGGTCGCGCTCGTCCAGCGCAACTTCCCGTGCGTCTTTCAGGCGAAGGAGGAGAATCCGCTGTCCGTCTATTCCAATCTGCTTCAGGGCGTGTCCGCCCTCAGGCCCGACCTGGTCGTCCTTTCGGAGAGCGCGATGAGCGAGTTCGGGGCGGTCGACGGGCTGCGGGCGCGGCGATTCGCGGAGCTCGTGCGCGAGCAGACTGGCGGGGCGGCGCTCTTCGCCGGCGGGACGCGCGTCGAGGACGGCAGGATGTTCAACAGCGCGGCGCTATACGACGGGGACAAGCTGGAGGTCTACGACAAGGTGCACCTCGTGCCGTTCGGCGAGTTCATCCCCGGCGACAAGTGGTTCCCCGCGCTGCAGAAGCTCGCACCCGTCGGCTCCTGCACCCCCGGCGCCCCCCGCCTCCTTCCCTTTGGGGACAGACCCCAAACGGCTGGGGACAGACCCCATAACACTGCCGCCGAAACTGCGCATAATGACGCCAAAACGCCAAAAAACGACTACAACGCTGGGGTCTGTCCCCAGCGTGGGATTGGGGACAGACCCCAGATGGCTGGGGACAGACCCCGCTCTCTTGGGGACAGACCCCAGACGATGCTGGGCGCGGCGATATGCTTCGAGGACACGGACTCGGCGCTGATGCGGCGGTATGCGGCGATGGGGGCGCGCGCGCTAGTCTTCATCACCAACGACAGCTGGTTCTCGAACTCCGGCGAGGCTCTTGCGCACGCCTGGCAGGCGACGGCGCGCGCCGTCGAGACCGGGCTCCCGGTCGTCCGCGTCGGCAACTCCGGCGTGACCGGCACGATCTCGCCGACGGGCAGGACGTCGTGGATGCTAGGCCCGGAGGGACGTCCGCTCGTTGACCGCCGGGGCGCGATGTTCGACCGCGTCCCTCTCGCGCCGGCGGACGCGGTGCCCACGCCATACGTCCGCTTCGGCGACACGCCGCTGTTCGCGGCGTTCGCGCTGCTCGTCGCCGCGATGGGAGCCGTCGCGTTCGCCGCCCGCCGGCGGACGCGCTGGCTCGACCTGTCCGACGAAGGCGGCGTCCTGGAGGACGCGGACGCCGAAGGCGGGGAAAGCGGGAAAGAGGAGGAGGAATAGGGAAATGCCGATCTACGTCTACGAGGCGAAGAACCCCGCGAAGGGGTGCGAGCGGTGCCGCAAGGGCTTCGAGGTGCGGCAGTCGCTGAACGACGCGAGGCTGGAGGAGTGTCCGGACTGCAGGTCGCCGGTGATGCGCGTCATCCAGGCGCCGGGGCTGACGCATTCGCAGACCGACCTGCACTACCGCGCCAAGCGCGCGGGCTTCCACACCCTGAAGCGCGTCGACAAGGGCG
>CAVCXQ010000026.1:0-9864 GCA_963606275.1 uncultured Muribaculaceae bacterium
CGCCTGTTCCCGAACTCGACGAGCGAAGCCGCGAGCTCGCTCGCGCGGCGAGGCGTAGGGCAGAGCCACGGAGAGTTTTTCGCGGGCCGACGGGCCTGGCGACGCGCCGGTTCACCTCGGTAGTTGTATGCGGAAGCGAAAGACGCGCGTTCTATTCACCTCGGCGAAGGCCTGTCGGCGGGGCCCGCGAAAAACCTCGGAGCGGACTACTGCCCGCAGCGAGCCGTTCATCGGAAGGCGCTCGTCCGCGCAACCGACTTCATTGCTGCCGTGTCGGGGGCGGCGTTGACTTCGGGCGGGGAAAAGGGTATCATACGCGAGTTTTCGGCGGTCCAGGTCGGTCGCCGACGGCGTTTTGTTGTTTTTTGACAATCAGGGAGGAAAAGAGATGGCGATGAACAGTCCGCTGCTCGCGGTAGTGCAGCAGATCGAAAGCGAACGCGGCGTCAGCCGCGAGATCGTCCTGACGGCGATCGAGCAGGCGATAGCCCAGGCGGCGCGCAAGAACGCGTCGGTCACCAACGACCTCAGGGTCGCCATCGACCGCAAGGACCTCTCCCTGCACGTGTACGACACGCTGGTGGTGTCCGACGAGGACGCCGGCGTCGGCTTCATCTCCACGGCGAAGGCCGCGCGCGTCTCCGGCGGCAGGCCGGTCGAGGCCGGCTCGACGATCGAGGTCGAGATGCCGGCCTCCCGCCTCGGGCGAATCGCCGCGCAGATGTCGCGGCAGATGATCCTCCAGAAGATCCGCGAGGCCGAGCGCACCAACACCTTCAGCGAATACCGCGACCGCGTCGGCGACATCGTGTCCGGCACCGTCTCGGCGGTGGCGCGGCGCGACACCTACGTCACCCTCGGCAAGACCGAGGCGATCCTGCCGGCGAAGGAGCGCATCCCGACCGAGGACTACCAGGTCGGCGACCCCATCCGCGCGATCGTCAAGCGCGTCGACCCGGACGCCAAGGGCCCGGCGGTCATCCTCTCCCGCGCCGACGGCAAGTTCGTCGAGGCGCTCTTCCGCCTCGAGGTGAGCGAGATCTCCGACGGCGTGGTCGAGATCATGGGCGTGAGCCGCGACCCCGGCTACCGGGCGAAGATCGCGGTGCGCACGGCCAACGAGTCAGTCGACCCGGTCGGCGCCTGCGTCGGGCAGCGCGGCAGCCGCGTGCGCGCGATCGTCAACGAGCTCTCCGGCGAGAAGATCGACATCGTGCGCTGGAACGAGGACATCTGCCAGTTCGTGGCGCAGGCCCTGGCGCCGGCGAAGCTCGAGTCGATCGAGGTCGACCCGTCCGGCGCGAACACGGTCAAGTGCGTCGCCTCCGCCGACCAGTATTCGCTGGCGATCGGCAAGCGCGGTCAGAACGTCCGCCTGGCGACGAAGCTCACCGGCTGGCACGTCGAGGTCAGGAAGTCGCTCGCCACCGCGTCCTTCGAGGACCAGAAGGCGGAGGCGATCAAGGAGCTCGCGGAGATGTTCTCGGTCTCCACGGCGGTGGCGACGCAGATGGCGGACGCCGGCTACCTGACGGTGGACGGCATCGCGGACGAGGACGAGGCGAGCTTCATCGCGGCGACGGGCCTCGACGAGGTGACGGCGAAGGGCGTCTACGCGGCGGCGAAGGCCGTCGCGGAGATGACGGCCTCGGAGGAGGAAGGCTGACCGATGAGAGTCTACGAGATCGCCAGGGAGGCAGGCGTCACCAGCGCCGAGGTCATCGCCGCCGCCGCGAAGGCCGGCGTCGAGGCGACCTCGGCCGCGAGCTCCGTCGAGCCTGAGGAGGCCGCCGCGCTGAAGGCCGCCGTCGCGTCCGCCGGCAAGTCAGGCGACGCCGCGTCGCGCCGCGAGGCGAAGTCGCGCCGCGCCGCCGAGCGCGCCGCCGAACGCGCCGCCGGGCAGAAGGCCACGCTCGACGACCACCTGAACGTCGCGAAGGCCGCCGCCGCCGGCAAGGCGGTCAAGGCCGTCGCCGCGCCGCCGGCGTCGCCCAGGCCCGCCGCGAAGCCGTCCGCCCCCGCGCCTACGTCGCCTGCCGCCGCGCCTGCGGCGCCGTCGGCCGCGAAGCCGGCGATCAAGATGGCCCCGGGAGCCAGGCCGAAGCCCGTCCTGCCGACGATCTCCGCCGCGAAGACGGGGCTTACCGCGGCCGGGTTCAAGCCGCTCCAGCACGCCCGCCCGACGGCGACGATCTCCATCTCCGTGGCGTCCGCGCCCAAGCCGAAGCCGCCGAAGCCGGCGGCGCCGGCGGACGACTCCAGGCGCGGCGACCGCCGCGGCAAGAAGGACCGCGAGGGGCAGAAGAGCTTCGACAAGCGCGCCGCGCGCGTCGCTCCCAGGGTGATGGAGCAGGGCAGCCGCATCTCCGTCGACGAGGCCAACCGCGAGATCTCCATCCGCGGCGCCGTCGTCGTCAAGGACCTCGCCGCCAAGCTGAACATCAAGCCCAACCGGCTCATCGCCGACCTGATGGCGCTCAAGATCCTGGCGTCCATCAACCAGCGCGTGGAGCCGGACGTCGCGACGAAGGTCGCGGAGAAATACGGCTTCAAGGTGACGATCGAGCACGCCCGCGACAAGGCGGCCGCGAAGCCAGTCTTGAAGGCGATCGACGCGGACGACCTGATCCCGGAGGACCCGCCGGAGACGCTGAAGCCGCGCGCCCCGGTCGTGACCTTCCTCGGGCACGTCGACCACGGCAAGACGACGCTGATGGACTACATCCGCAAGGCGCGCGTCGCCGCCGGCGAGGCCGGCGGCATCACCCAGCAGATCTCCGCCTACCAGGTGGACGTCGCCGGCAAGAAGATCACCTTCATCGACACCCCCGGCCACGCCGCCTTCAGCGCCATGCGCGCCCGCGGCGCCCAGATCACCGACATCGCCGTCCTCATCGTCGCCGCCGACGACGGCATCATGCCCCAGACCGAGGAGTGCATCCGCGTCTGCCGCCAGTCCGGCGTCCAGGTCATGGTCGCCATCACCAAGGCCGACAAGCCGACGGCGAACGTCGACCGCGTCAAGCAGCAGCTCCAGAAGGCCGGGCTCACCCCGGAGGACTGGGGCGGCGACGTCATCTGCGTCCCCGTCTCCGGCGTCACCGGCATGGGCGTCGACACCCTGCTCGAGAACATCCTCGTGCAGGCGGAGGTCATGGAGCTCACCGCCAACCCGAACCGCCGCGCCAACGGCTACGTCATCGAGTCCGAGCTCCAGCAGGGCCTCGGCCCGTGCGCGACCCTGCTCGTCGCCGGCGGCACCCTGAAGGTCGGCGACGCCATCCTCATCGGCGAGCACTTCGGCAAGGTCCGCGCCCTCATCGACGACCGCGGCCGCCGCGTCAAGGAGGCCCCGCCCGCCACCCCGGTCAAGTGCACCGGGCTGTCCGGCGTCCCCGAGGCCGGCAGCGAGTTCCGCGTCATGCTGGACGAGAAGCGCGCCCGCGCCCTCGCCGAGCAGACCGCCCAGGAGCGCAAGGAGGAGGCCCTCGCCACCTCCAAGGCCGCCACCCTCGACGCCCTCATGAGCGCCATGGCCGCCGAGGGCAAGCGCGAGCTCAACGTGATCGTCAAGTCCGACACCCAGGGCTCCCTGGAGGCGATCGTCCAGGCCCTCAACGAGATCAAGTCCTCCAAGGTCGGCCTCAACGTCATCGGCACCGGCACCGGCAACGTCTCGCTCACCGACGTCAAGTCCGCCGCCGCCGGCAAGGCCATGGTCGTCGGCTTCGACATCGGCTGCGACGCCGGCGTCCCCGGACAGGCCCGCCACGACGGCGTCAGGATCAGCTCCTTCCGCATCATCTACGAGCTCCTCGACCACGTCAAGAACTGCATGCTCGACCTCCTCCCCCCGGAATACAAGGAGGTCGTCCTCGGCCACGCCGAGGTCAAGGCCATCTACGACATCGGCAAGCTCGGCAAGATCGCCGGCTCCCAGATGCTCGACGGCAAGCTCGCCGCCAAGGAGAAGTTCCGCATCCTCCGCAGCAAGTCCCCCGTCTGGGACGGCAAGGTCAAGACCCTCCGCCACTTCAAGGACGAGGTCAAGGAGGTCGCCGGCCAGCAGGAGTGCGGCGTCTGCTTCGCCGACTACGAGGGCTTCCAGGTCGGCGACGTCATCGAGTGCTACTCGCTGGAGGAGCTCCCCCGCTCCCTCTAGCCGGAGGCGACGATGCGCCGCACGCACGCCAACGCCGCCGCGCACGCGCCCGCCGCGCTCGCGGCGGCGCGCTTTCTGCTCCTCGCCGCGGCCCTCCTGCCGGCGTCAGCGCGGTGCGGACGCGAGATGACGCTCCGCGCCTTCTCCGACGAGGTCCGCGGCCGCGTGGTCGACCGCGTCGCCGAGGCCCTGGGCGACAAGGCGTTCGCGTCCGTCTCGGTCGGCGGCGTCGTCACCTTCGCCGCCGACGGCTTCCTCTTCGTCCAGTGCGACGGCGAGGGGCTCAAGGTCGAGACGAAGCCCGGCGCCGGCCCGGCCGCCAGGCCCGGCGACCTGGTCGAGGTAAACGGCTCTCCGTCCCTCGAGGGCGGCCGCATCGTCCTGCGCGCGGCGTCCGTCGAGAAGGATGGCTCCGAGCCGCTGCCGCCGCCGCGCGACGTCATGATGGACGACCTCGTCTACGCCGGCGACGACCGCTCCGGCGTCAACTGGCTCCGCGTCACCCTGGCCGGACGCGCCATCGGGCCGACCGAGCGCGGCTTCGCCGTCGACGTCTCCGGACTGCCGGTCAACGTCATGTGCGACGACCCGCCGGACTTCCTCGACGACTCCGCGCACACCCGCCCGAAGGTCATCGTCACCGGCGTCGTCGAGCTCATGCTCGACCCGTCCGTCCTGCTCGGACGCGACAGCTTCGTCATGGGCGTCAAGATGCACGCCGCCGGCGCGGACGTCGCCCTCGTGCCCGACCTCGCCTACTTCGCGGCGAAGCGCTCCCGCGCCGTCGTCCTCGGGGCCGCCGCCGTGTCCGCCGTCCTCGCCGTCCTGCTCGCCGCGTTCGCCTTCCAGACCCTGCGCCAGCGCCGCCGACTGATCCGCTCCCGCGCCGTCCTCGCCGAGCGCCGCCGCATGGCCGACGACCTCCACGACACCATCGAGCAGCACCTCGTCGGCGCCGCCATGCTCGTCAGGCTCGGACGCGCCAAGGAGGCCGAGGACGTCCTCGTCCGCGCCAAGCGCGAGATCCGCGACGTCGTCTGGGGGCTGAAGAACGACGACATGATGCGCCTCTCGCCCGCCGAGATGCTCCGCTCTCTCGCGGCGACCGAGAACGCCAAGGGACTCTACCGCGTCGACACCAGGCTCTCCGGGCTTCCGCAGAAGATGGACGCCTCGCGGATGCGCGACCTCTCGCTCGTCGTCCGCGAGGCGGTCGGCAACGCCGTCAAGCACGGCGGCGCGAAGAAGATCGCCGTCACCTGCGACGCCTCCGCCGGCGGCGGCTGGCTGCTGCGCGTCGCCAACGACGGAGCCCCCTTCGACCCGACGACCGCGCCCGGCGCGGCGGACGGACACTTCGGCGTCGAGGGGATGCGCCAGCGCGCCCGCCGCCTCGGCGCGACCCTCTCGTTCTCGACGCGGGACGGATGGACGGTGCTCACGCTCGCGGCGGACGGCAAGGGAGGCGGCGCCGCATGACCGACCGGGCGCGTCCGCTCGCCTGGGCCGGCCCGGCGCTCGCCGCGCTCGCGTTCGCCGCCGTCTTCGCCGCCTTCGCCTGGCAGCTCTCCGCCTACCGCAGGAGCGTCCGCAGCTGGTCGGAGCAGGACCTCCAGTCGCGCGCCGACCTCGCCGCCGTCGTCCTCGCAGAGCCGCTCCGCACCCTCGACTTCAAGGCCATCCACGCCTTCGGCGACCAGTGCCGCGCCGACGGACTCCGCCTGCGCATCTGCCACGGCGGACGCTTCGCCGCGTCCGAGGACGCCGCCTCCGGCAAGTCCGGCTTCTACGACACCTCCGGAGCGCCGGGCGCGGCGGACGCCGGATGCACCTTCCGGACGGCGCGCTCCGGCGAGTTCACCGTCGGCGTCGGACGCTCCGCCAGCCAGGTCATGCGCCCGTTCGCTACCGCCACGGCGGTCATCGCGCTCGCCGGGCTCCTCGGCGTCGCCGCCGTCGTCCTGTTCTTCGCCGCCGTCTGGCGCCAGCGCGCGCGCATCCGCTCGCTGGCCAGCATGGAGCGCTTCCGCCGCGAGTTCGTCGCCGACGTCTCGCACGAGATAAAGACCCCGCTCACCGGCATCCTCGGCGCGGCGGACATGATGGACGCCCGCGACCCGCTGGCGGCGATGGTGAAGAAGGAGGCGGCGCGGCTCAACGCGCTCGTCCAGCAGATCCTCGACCTCTCCCGCCTCGAGCGCGAGGGAGAGGCGCTGCGCCTCGCGGACGTCGACCTCGCCGACCTGGTGCGCGAGACGGTTGAGAGGTTCGCGCCGCAGGCGAAGGCGGCCGGCGTCGAGCTGACGGTCGCGGACGGCTCGGCGAAGTCGCTGGTCGTCGCGTGCGACGGGGACTTGCTCTCACGCGCTCTCGCCTGCCTGGTGGAGAACGCCCTGCGCCACTCCGGCTCGCCGAGGGTTGAGGTGTCGTGCGGGGCGGACGGACGCGCCGCGTGGCTTGCGGTCGAGGACGAGGGGCGCGGCGTCCCGGCGGCGGAGGCGGAGCGGATATTCGAGCGGTTCCGGCGGCTGGACGAGTCGCGGTCGGCGGACACCGGCGGGGCGGGGCTTGGCCTGGCGATCGTCCGCCGCATCGCGCGCCTGCACGGCGGCGACGCCGTCTGCGAGCCAGTCCGCCCGCGCGGCGCCCGCTTCGTCGTCACCATAAGAGGCATGAAGGCATGACGGACATCGGACTGCTCGTTGAGAGGGCGCGGATCGTCCGCGCCATCCGTTCGTTCTTCGACGAGCGCGGATTCGTCGAGGTGGAGACTGCGGTGCGCATCACCGCCCCGGCGCCGGAGGAGCACATCGACTGCCCCCCATGCCGCGACGGCGGATACCTCAGGGCGTCGCCGGAGCTGCAGATGAAGAAGCTCCTCGCCGCCGGCATGGACAGGATCTACCAGATCGGGCCGTGCTTCCGCGAGGGCGAGCGCGGTTCGCGCCACAGCCCGGAGTTCACGATGCTCGAGTGGTATCGCGGGAACGCGACATACCGCGAGATCGCCGACGACCTGACGGAACTGCTGACGCATCTGGTCGAATTGGCAGGTCGCAGGGGTGACGCGAGCGATGCAATTGACCGAGGCGACGCAAGTGCCCGAAGCGACGTCGGTGGCTCACGTCCCTCACGCCACTCGCGTCCCTCATGTCGCGATTGCCTTGAGACGACGACGCTTTCCGTGCGCGACGCCTATCTCCGATTCGCCGGATGGGACCCGTGGGCGGGCGACTGGGACCAGGACAGGTTCGACTTCGACATGGCGACGAAAATCGAGCCGGCGATCAAGGACATCGGCGGCGGCGTGTTCCTCGTCGACTATCCGCCCCAAGCCGCATCTTTGGCGAAAATATCAAAAACCACTAATTTTCTCTCCGATTTCTTCCCCAACCACCGGGGTCTGTCCCCAAATCGCCGGGGTCTGTCCCCAAATCACCGGGGTCTGTCCCCAGCGATTGGGGGTCTGTCCCCAGCAACTAGCCGGGGTCTGTCCCCAGCAACTAGCCGGGGTCTGTCCCCAGCAACTAGCCGGGGTCTGTCCCCAGCAACTAGCCGGGGTCTGTCCCCAGCAACTAGCCGGGGTCTGTCCCCAGCAACTAGCCGGGGTCTGTCCCCAGATAGCCGGGGTCTGTCCCCAGCGGTTGCCGAGCGGTGGGAGTTCTACTGGGACGGGATGGAGCTGGCGAACTGCTTCACCGAGCTGTGCGACGAGGCGGAGCAGCGAGCGCGCTTCATGGCGGCGAAGGCGGCCCGCGCCGCACTTGGCGAGTCGGACTACCCGATCGACGAGGAGTTCCTCGCGTCCCTGCCGCGCATCGGGTCGGCGGCCGGAGTCGCGCTCGGCGTCGACCGCCTGGTGATGAAGCTCGTCGGCGCGGCGGACATAGCGTCCGTCCGCGCTCCGGTCTAGCCGCCTGGGTCGCCGCCTGGGTCGCCGTCTGCGGTGTCGGCGGCTGCGGAGCGGCCGAATATGGTATACTACGCCCTGCCGCAGATTGCGGCGAGAAGGACACATCAACGAAATGACACAGCTCGAAGCCGCCCGCAGGGGCATCGTCACCGACGCAATGAAGGCCGTCGCCCGCGACGAGGGAGTCGCGCCGGAGGCCGTCCGCGCCGCCGTCGCCGACGGCGCCGCCGTCATCCCGCTCAACGTCCACCACGCCAACGCCAGGCCCGTCGGCGTCGGCCGGCTCTTCCGCACCAAGATAAACGCCAACCTCGGCCGCAGCGTCACCCACTCCGGCAAGGGCGACGAGCTCGACAAGCTCGCCGTCGCCGTCAGGGCCGGGGCCGACTTCGTCATGGACCTCTCCGTCGGCGCCGACGTCAAGGCCATCCGCCAGGGGATGCTCGACGCCTCCGACCGCCCGCTCGGCACCGTCCCCGTCTACGAGACCATCTCCCGCCTCGCCGGCGACATCCCCCGCATGGACCCGTCGCTGCTGCTGGACGTCATCCGCGAGCAGGCCGAGCAGGGCGTCGACTTCATGACCCTCCACGCAGGGCTGCTGCTGAAGGACATTCCGCTGGCGATGAAGCGCAAGCTCGGCATCGTCAGCCGCGGCGGCTCGATCATGGCCGAGTGGATGATGGGCAACAGAAAGGAGAACCCGCTCTACGAGCGCTGGGACGAGGTGATGGACATCCTCGCCGAGCACGACGTCACCGTATCGCTGGGCGACGGACTCCGCTCCGGGTGCCTGGCGGACGCCTCCGACGCCGCGCAGTTCGCCGAGCTCGAGGTGCTGGGCGAGCTGGTCGAGCGCTGCCGCGCCCGCGGCGTCCAGGCGATGGTCGAGGGCCCGGGGCACATCCCGTTCGACCAGATCCGGATGAACATGGAGCGCGAGCAGGAGATCTGCAAGGGCGCGCCGTTCTACGTCCTGGGTCCCGTCGTCACCGACGTCGCGCCCGGCTACGACCACATCGTCTCCGCGATCGGCGCGACGGCCGCCGCGACCTACGGAGCCTCGCTCCTCTGCTACGTCACGCCGGCCGAGCACCTCGGCCTCCCCGACGCGCAGGAAGTCCACGAGGGATGCGTCGCCTTCCGCATCGCCGCCCACGCCGGCGACGTCGCGCGCGGCCTCCCGGGCGCGCGCGACCTCGACGACAGGATGGCCGACGCCCGCCGCGCCTTTTGCTGGGACGAGCAGTTCGCCGCGTCCCTCGACCCGGAGCGCGCCAGGACGCGCTGGCTGAAGACCCGCGCTCTCTCCGACGAGGCGCACGGCGACGACCACTGCTCCATGTGCGGCAAGGAGTTCTGCGCCGTGCGCACCTCGCGCCGCATCCGCGCGCTCGCCGAGGGCGGGGACGCCGAAGCCGCACAGGGCGGCAAGGACAACGCTTGACCGAAAAGACACCAACCTCAGAACAACGAAAGGAACACAGGAAAATGGCAAGAGCATACAACTTCTCCGCGGGCCCCGCGATCCTCCCCCTCGGGGTCCTCCAGGACGTCCAGAAGGACCTCGTCGACTACAAGGGCACCGGGATGTCGGTGATGGAGATGAGCCATCGCGGCAAGGACTACGACGCGATCCACCAGGAGGCGATCGCCACCTTCAAGGAGCTCTGCGGACTGAACGACGACTGGGCGGTCTGCTTCGTCCAGGGCGGCGCGTCCATGCAGTTCGCCATGATCCCGATGAACTTCCTCGGCGCGGGCAAGAACGCCGACTACGCCAAGCAGG
>CAVCXQ010000027.1:0-9860 GCA_963606275.1 uncultured Muribaculaceae bacterium
TGCGCGACCGCCGCCGCAGACGCCATCAGGGCTCCGCCGACCAAGAGATGCTTCAAGTGTTTCATTTTCGTGATTCCTTTCGATTACTGCACGATAAAAGTACGTTCTTCGTAGTGTCCGGGTTCAAAGACCTTGATGGACGACCCATACGCATTCGCCTTCTCGACGTAACGTCCCTCAACCCAGACCTTGCGCTTCTCGGTCACAGGCTGGACGACGACGGTCTGATGGACAATCGGCGCTGGCTGTTGCACCACGACCGGCTGCTGAACGACAACAGGCGACTGGACGACCGGCTGCTGGACGACGACCGGCTGCGGAACGACAGGTGGCTGAACGACGACAGTTTCCGGCTCGGTCAAGGCGTCGACCAGCGCCGCGCCGACAATCGCGCCGCCGATGATACCCGCCGCCGCGATCACGTCGCCACCGTGATGACCATGATGATGGCGAGGTGGCGGAGGCGGCCCCGGCCTGGCAAAGGCATTGGCAAATGCCGCGCATGCAACCAACAAGACTATTGCTTTCATGATGACTACTTCCTTTCTGTTTGTTGACGACAACATTCCGAGAAATCCTAATTCAAGAGCAGATCCGCGATCTTTGCGTTGGCTACGGAAACCTCCCTGTCCAGCTTCCATCGCCGCAAGTCGTTGCACCGAATCAGAAACCGATAGAATTTGAGCGCACGCTCCTTGACGCCGACATCCTCGAAGAACTGGGCTCCCTCCATAAGAGATTCCGCCGCGATTGTCTTGTCGCACCGGTCATCTGCGATGACGATTCTGAATATTTCCTCATACTGTCCTGCCGCCTCCGACTGCCGGCCGGCCTTCGCCAGTGTCCGCGCCATCCGACATCTCAACAGGCAGTCAGAGGGACTTCTTGAGACCTTCTCCTCCAGCGTCTTGATCTTGTCATCCAACGAGACCTTCCCGACGCCCTCGACAGGAACTGATTCGGTCTCGCGCAAAACGGTCCCTACGTCAGGAACTGAGGCTTTCGCCTTTCGACAATCGCCTTTCTGCACCTCGCAAACGGCCTTGGTCTTTGTCGAAGCTTCCTTTTCGGTAGGTTTTGCGGCCGAAGTCCCGGCCGCACTCGCATCCGTCTTTCCTGCCTTGCTTATTTGGATGGATGACTTCTCGACGAAGCAGACGACGCGGCGTAGATTCCCCTCTGGGAACTGATACATGACAAGGCTTCCCGACATCGAGACGGCACAGTCCGGGTGCTTCTTCTTGATGAAGTTCACCAGGTTTCCCCTCGCTGCCAGCCTCGCTTCCTGATAGAGTTCGGCATCGGACTCCGCCAAGTCTCCGGCGAAGCTCTGCTCGGCCTCGCCGGCAAACGCATAGCCGTCCTTTCCGGAAACCGTGTACGGGACGACATTGCCGCACACGAACACGGCGGGATGCCGTTTCCTCGCCTCCGGCAGCGGGCCGAGCTCGTCGGCCGCATTCGCCGCGAGCGCCGCACCCGCCGCCAGGAGAGCCAGGACGCATCTCATCGCCGTGTTCATGCCGCCTCCGTCAGAAGTCCGTGTCGGCGGTGCGCGTCACGCCGGCGTTCGACTGGGGCGCGGCCGCTCCGGGCTGCGCGGCGGAAGCCGCCGCCGGATCGCGGTTGGACAGGCTCTGGTTGATGCCCTGCGCCGCCTTCTGCGCCGCAAGGAGCGTCTTGGAGGAGATGCCGACCGTGACCTGGATCTCGCCGCCGTTGCCCCTCGGGACCTTCTGGTCCTTGAGGGTGATGACGCCCGTCAGGATCGCGTCGGACTCGTTGCGGATGGACTCCGTCGCGACCTTCACGGACTCCTTGCTCACGGCGACCTTCTGGACCTGTCCGTCGGACGTCATGGACTTCGACTTCTTGGAGATCTCGTCCATGCCCTCCTTCGACGCGACCTTCTCCTTGAGGAACTTCGAGAGGTTGGCCTTGGCGCGGAGCGTGCCGTCCCTGCGGGCGTCCTTGATGTCGTCCGGGTCGTTGAAGTCATACGTGCCCGTGCCGCGCGCGAAGATCTGGAACGAGCCGTCCGGCTTCAGCGTGATCGCCACGCCGTCCGGCTGGTCGAGTTCCTGCTGCACGGCAGGGTTCGAGGCGTTCGCCTGGAGCTGCGGGTCCTGCACGGCCTGGGCGAAGGCCGCCGACTGCGCGAGGACGAATCCGCACGCGACTGTGATCATGAGCTTGTTCATCTGTGTTTTTCCTTTCTCTTTTTTCGTTCTTTTGACGAAAGTCATTTTCCGCTGCCGATCCACGTCTCGATCGGCTCGGCCAGCTTGCTCAGCGCGGCCTGCAGGAGGTCGGCGTCCTCGTCCTCCTCGAGCAGCCCCTTGATCTCGTCGTTGTCGAGCGCGAGGGTGATCGAGTCGGACTTCACGGCCTGGCCGGTGCGGTCGTTCATGAGCGTGACGTTGAGCTTGACCGTCATCTTGTAGACCTGTCCGAACTTCTTGGTCTTCTTGTCCTGGCCGAGCTTCTTGGAATACTTGACGTCCGTGATCTCAGAGCGGAGGCTGTAGTCCGGCGTCAGGCCCTGCCCGGCCTGCATCAGCTCCTGCTGCCCGGCGAGTCCGGCCGCGACCATCGCGTCCGTCGCCGTCTTGTTCTCGACGACCGCGTCGATGGACTTGTCGTTGAGGATCAGGAACTTGTTGGCCTTCGCCAGTCCGTTCGGGAGGGCGAACTGCACGGCCTTGGCGACCTCCGCGCCGGAGAGCCTCTTGTTCGGGCCGAGCTGGTAGACCGTCGTCCGGTCTTCGATCGTCATCGTCGGACGGCAGACCATGAGCGCGACCGTGCCGCCGGCGCGCGGATTGACGATGTAGGCGTAGACCGTCGCCTCCTGGTTTCCGTCCTTCGGCACGACCTGGACGACGCGATACTCCTTGACGAATCCGGCCGTCTTCGTCAGCGTGCACGACTCCTGCTCCTTCGTCGTCGTCTTGGCGGTCGCGTTCAGCGTCTTGCCGAACAGGTTGGCGTTCGTCTTGACCTTCTTCATGCGCTCGCTCATGCGCTCGTCGTTCTGCAGCTGCTGGCCGTAGACCTGCGAGATGCCCTCGACGAGAGCCTGCTGAACGGCCGTCTTGCGCTCGCCGCCGACGCCGATGCAGACGATCCAGCCGTCCGGCAGGGGCGGAAGCCCGGCCGGGGCCGCAGAAGGCGCCGCCGGAGCCGCGCCGCCGGCAGAAGCCGCCGAAGCCGCCGCAGCGGCAGGCGCCGGCGCGTCCGCACGGGCGCCGAGAGACCCGGAGATGCCGTTCGCCGCCGCGTTCGCCGCCGCCGTCGTCTTCGAGCTGACGCCGACCATGACCTTGCAGGTCCCGCCGTCCTTGCCCGGCGTCGGGATCTTCGCGTCCTGCAGCACGACCACGCCGGTCAGGAGGGCGCTCGCCGAATTCCGGATGGACTCCATCGCCGTCTTCACGCTCGTCTTCGAGACGCTCGTGCTGGTGTTCTGGCCGTCGGACGAGACGCTCTTGACCTTCTTGGAAGCCTCCTCCATCCCCTCCGTCGTCGCGATGTCCTCCTTCAGGAACTTGGCGATGGCCGCCTTGGCGCGCATCTCCGCCTCCTTTCGGGCGTCCTTGATGTCGTCGGGGTCGTTGAAGTCGTAGACGCCCGTTCCGACGGCGATGATCTGGTAGCCGCCGTCGGGGAACAGCTTGATCGTCGCGCCGTCCGGCGCATCCTTGATGTCCTGCCCGACGGCCAACGCGCCGCTGGTCGCCAGAAGCACAAGGCCGAAAAGCCCGATTCTGATGTTCATTGCCTGTTTCCTCCTACTGTGCGTACTTGATGCGAAGCTTGAAGTCGACGCAGTCCTGCGACGGCGCGATGGACGTCAGCGTCCCGTCGTCGCCCGGCTTGAGCGTGTGCTTCTTGAACGTGCCGTTGTACATGTCCTCGACGCGCTCGCCCTGGGCGTTGTACCAGTCGAACTTGTACGAGACGAGGATCGGCGAACCCGTCACGTTCTTGAGCGAGGCCTGCACCTTCTCGTGTCCGTCGTTGGACTTCGTGCAGTTGAACTTCACGACGGGGACCCACTGGGCGAGGAATCCGTCCAGGATCTCGCTCTCCGCCTTCGTGTAGGTGTTCACCTGCGGGACGTGGGTCGGCGCGCACGAGCAGAACGTCTTGTCGCACGGACAGACGTCGTTCGGACGGTTCACCAGGCTCGCGCAGGGCTGGGGGCAGCTGCAGCAACCCGAAAGGATTGCCGCAGCCCCCGCGATGATCGCTAGGTTCTTCATGGTCGTTTACTTCCCCGGCGTGACGGTGAGCGTGTCGCCGTTCTTCTTCGCGGCGTCGTCGTCAAGATCCTCGACACCGGCCTCGGTGATGATCTCCGAGACCTCGCCCCAGAGGTCGTCCAGGTCTCCGAGATCCTTCTTGAGGACCTTGCAGGACAGCGAGTCCTTGACGATCTTGAGGTTCTTCTGGTCGGTGATGCCCCTCTCGATGAGGGCCTTCTTGATCGCCGTGCGGAACTTGATCTTGATCTTCTTGTCGACCTTCGAGCAGTTGACGACGAGCTTCATCGGGCCCTTCGGACGCGCCGCCGCCGCGCGCATGGCCGTCACCGTATGGCTCAGCTTCGCGCCCATCCCCTCGCCGTTCAGCAGGGCGAACATCGCGCGCTCGACCGCCGTGCCGAAGTCGGCCATCAGCATGTCCGGCTTCGTGTTGCTCGTGCGGAACTCGAAGTCGCGGCTGCCTATGCTCTGGGTCGTGTTCGACGCGAGGTTCTTGAAGCTCAGCGCGACCGTCGTGCGGATCACGCCCTTGTCGGCGTCATAAGCAAGCGCGTCGATGCGGTAGTAGAGGGCGATGGCGTCCGGGTTGTTCTCCTGGACGGTGCGAACGAAGTCCGGAGTCTTCGTGAAGCCGCGCGTGTCCTTGTTGACGTCGTAGCTCACGCCGACAAGCACGGGGTCCTTCTTCTTCATCTCCTCGTAGTTCTCGTTGTCCTCAAGGAGAATCACCTCGAATCCGAATTCGTTGACCTTCTTGACGAGGGCGTCGCGGATGCGGCGCTGGAACATGTTGTAGCGGGTGAAGAAGAAGTTCCCGACGTCGTCGCCGAGCTGCATCTGCCCGGCGTCCGGGACCTCCTCCATCACGAAGATCTCCAGCTTGGAGCCGTCGGCCGCGACGTTCGCGCTCAGGCCGCGCGCCTGAAGGAACTGCGCGAGCTCCTCCTGCTTGATCGTGACCGTGTATTTCGCCGTGACCTCGCCGTCCTCGGCGGTCGGCTCGTCCTCTTCCGACGGGTCGCCGTCCACGTATTTCTCGGCGTCCGCCGCCGCCTCGTCGAGGACCTTCTCCTCGATCTGCGCGTTCTGCGTCTTGAGGTACTTCTTGACGGCCAGCTTGTTGGCGGCCTTCTTGAGCTCCTTCTGGACCTTGCCGTTGACCGCCTGCCCGGGCACGGACACGCTCACGACAATCTCGTTGTCGTCTGCAAACAGCGCCACGCCCATGACGAGCATGAGCAACATCGCAAGAAACTTCTTCATGTCTTCTTTCCTTTCTGGCTTGCGCCGCGCGGGGCGGACTCGCCCCGCGCGGCGCCTTGGTTTCGATTTAGTTCAGCTTGGCCTTCTTGGAGGCCTTGTTCTTCGCCTTGTTCGTCTCGTTGAGGCGCTTCGCCTGTCCGATGGACATGTTGCAGCGCGAGATGCCGAGCGCCGTCTCCTTCGTCGGCTTCATGTTGAAAGCCTCCGTGTAGGTGTCGAGCGCGGCGAACGCGTCGCCCGACGCCTCCTGCGCGATCGCGAGCGCATAGAGATACGTCGGCACGTCCTCGTCCACGAAGTATTCGATCATGTCCTCGGTCTCGTCCGCCTCGAACGACTCCTCGGACTTCGCGACCGGATACGTCGCGGGAACGTCCTTGATCGACGCGATCTTCTCGGAGAGCTCCTGTCCGACCGCCTGGCGGATCCTGAAGGCCGCATACTGCCGCGTCGCGTCCCACGCGCGGTTCTTCAGCAGCTCCGTGAGCTTCGCGTCGAAGCGCTTCTCGAAGAACCAGAGGATGACCTTGTCCATCCACGGGGACTCGAACGTGACCTCGGTCGGGGCGACCTTCGCGGCGATCTCGTCCGAGAGCTTCGCGGCCAGCATCAGCTTGGCCTGGAGCTCGGTCGGCATCGTGACGGTCTCCTGCGAGAGGATGACCTTGCCGTTCGCGTCGACCTTCGCCTTCTTGGCCGGCTTCTCCTCCTTCGGCTTCGCCTCCTTGATGGCGTCCGCCGTCGCGCCGCCGATGGCGGAGCCGAGGCCGCCGAACCCGGCGGACAGCCCGCCGAGCGCGCCGCCCGCGGCCTGCCCGGCGGCGTTCGCCGCCGCTCCGCCGACCGCGCCGGCGAGAAGCCCCTTGGGCTCGCCGAACATCTCCTCGTAGGCCGTCTTGGCGTCGTCGTCCTTGCCGGTCTTCTGGAGACGCGCGACCGCGCCGTCGTTCTTCATGCCGACGACCGCGACGTCCGTCTTCATCTCGCCGTTCATGAGCGTGAAGCCCTGCTCGGTGACCTGGTAGGTGTCGACGATCTTGGAGATGCCGCCGTTGCCGTCCACGCGGTAGAACGCGAGCGAGAGCATCAGCGCCGCGCTGCGCGTGCGGTACTTGAGCAGGCGGAGCACGTCCTTCCTCTGCGTGACGACCTTGGCGATCATCGGGACTTCCTTGCCCATGACCTTCTGCTTGTAGGGCACGTTCTCCCACGAGTCGAGGGTGAACTGCCTGACGTACTCGCCGTCCGTCTCAGGGGTGATCTGCCACCAGAGGCGTCCGCAGACGATCGCGTCGAAGCGCTTGTCGGGCAGCGAGCCCTGCGCGGCGGCGATGGCCTCCTCGTCCGTGAGGTTCGCGACCTGGTAGGTCGGCGTCTTGTAGAACGCCGAGGCGACCGTCCGCTGCACGAGCGCGCACGTCTCGGCGTCCGCCGCGACCTTGCCCGTGAACGGGTCGTCCGGCATCGAGTTGAAGTCGACCAGCGCGATCTTCGAGACGCCGGTCAGTTTGATCTCGCCCGCGACGTTCATCGTCACGGGAATGGTCGGCGTGCTGCAGCCGCAGATGACGGCCGCGCCGACGGCGGCGGCCGAGGCGACGCCCAAAACTGTCTTCATGTTCTTCATTGTATTGAGTCTCCCTGTCCTTTACTTCTTGAACGAGGTGGAAGAGTCCTTCTTCGCCCCCGACTTGCTGACCTTCTTGGCGGCCGCCTTGACCTCGTCGATGCGCTTGACGCCGTCAAGGGCTCCCTGCGCGTCCGCCTTGAGCTTCAGCGCCTCCTTGTAAGACGCCTTGGCGGAGTTGAAGTCGCCGGTCGCCTCGTAGGCGAGGCCCTGGTTCTCGTAGTCGGCGAACGTCTTCTCCTTCAGCGCGTCGACGGCCTCGATCGCCGCCGAGAACGCCTTGGCCTCCAGCAGCAGCACGACCTTCTCGTCGCCGTCCTGGTTGGCCTCGAACTCGCGCGTGGTCTTGTAGGGCGAGATGTCGGCGATGACCTCGTCGACCGCCGGCGCGATCGCCACGGAGATGGCCTTCAGCGCGGACGGGTCGGCGCTGTTCAGCGCGGCGTCCTCCGGCATCGCGACCTTGTATTCGGCCGAATAGACGGTCTTGCCGTCCTTCGTGACGATCTCCGCCTTCAGCGTGCCGGCGACGGACGTCTCGTACACCTGGTAGGACTTCTTGACCTTCTCGATGACCGGCTCGTCAGGCTTGCTCGTCGGGGCCTCGCCCTCCTTCGGCGGATCCTTCTTGTAGGGGATCGTCGAGAGCAGGTACTCGCGCTCCTTCGTGACCTTCTTGGAGTCGACCGCGAGGGCGAGCGTCAGCTTCAGCGTGCCCTTCTCGGGATTCTGGTCGAGGGTCGCGAACGAGGCGTGCCCGTGCTGGGACTTCTTGCCCTTCACGAAGTCCTCGACGTCCTTGCCGCCCTTGGCCGTGCCCCAGACGTTGTCGACGGTCGAGATGTAGCCCTCCTTGTAGAGGCGCGCCGCCGTCAGCTGCTTGACCATTCCGGCCGTCTGCGCCGAGACGTCCCCGGGAACCAGCGAGCCCTTGACGTCGGCCTTCACGTCCACGGCCAGGACGCTGACGCTCTTCACGTCGGCGATCTGCCGCGCCGGCATCACGTAGTCCGCCGCGATCTTCTCGGTCGAGCATCCGGCGAGAACCGCGACGCCGCACGCCGCCGCCGCAACCGCACCAATCCTGTATGCATTCATCTGTCAATTCTCCTTTGTTCGGTTATTTCGCGCCGAGGTTGGCGAGCTTGTATTCGAGACGCGCGAGCGCGACCGGGCAGGCGAGCGCCAGGCTGTCCGTCGTCGCGTTCTGCAGGATGGCGACCTGCCGCGCGTGGAGGTCCTTCAAGACCTTCGCGTCGAGGCAGCCGATCTCCTGCGCGATCGCCTGGACGTAGTAGTCGCTCAGCTTCGTCGTCAAGCCGGCCTTGTCGTCCGCATACTTGCCGCCCTGGACGTCCTTGATGAACTCGCCGAAGGGCTGCGGGATCGCGGACTTCGCCGCCGCCGCGACCGCTTTCGCCGCGTCCTTCCCGGACATCGCCGCCTTCATCGCGTCGGAAGCCTCTTCCGGCACGGGCGTCTGGATGTCCTTGACCTGCGTGACGAACACGTCCTTGATGCGTCCGACGATCTGCTCGGAGAGCTCCTTGTCCAGATCCTCCTTCGAGGGCGCCTTCTCGCCGCCGGCCGCCTTCATGACGCCGTCATAGAGCGGGATCTCGAAATAGTGGAGCGGCGTCAGGCTGCTGGCCTCGTAGATCGCGACGCTCACGCTCTTGCTCTGGGTGCGGGATGCCTGACGCTTTCCGACAACCTCCTCGTGCGCAGGGCCGGGCTGGTCGTCCTTGGCGCCCACGGTCACGACTTCCGCCGTTTCGTTGAACGGAAGCTGCGCTGGCGTGTCGACGCGGATCTCCTCGAGGCCGTTGACGATCATCCAGTAGTCGGCCTTGTCGTCGACGACCGTGAACTGCTTCGACTTCGCGAAGCCGTCCTTGATCGACGACAGCAGCGCCGCCGGCGCGGGGCTTTCGCCGACCGTGACGACCTTGATCTTCGCCTTGTCCTTCAGCGCGACTTCGGCGAACGCCGTCGTCTGGTAGTTCGTATACGCGACCTTGGGCGAATAGCAGCCGCAGGCAACCGCCGCGACCCCCACCGCGCCCAATGCAGGCATCATGAGTCTCTTCATTACTCTTTTTCTTTTTTCTTTTTGCCCAGTTTTCTTTGCTTCACCTCATGGGACGCCGGGCAGCGCCTTTGAAGTGTCCGAAGCCGTCAAGATCCCATGAACAGGCGCTCGTCGGCCACGAAAAAAGTTTTGCGTCGCGCATTTACACACTAACTCTTATCCCATATTACCATGAGCAGACGATTTCTTACGCGACTTTTCTCGCGCCCCGTCGGGTGCGCCGCCTCTCTCCATGTTGTTTTTCTTGCCATCTCGAAACTCTCCAATTTTCAGAAATCACTCTGCGAAACCCGCATTTCCCGCCTTTCGCCCGTCAATTCGCCTCTTTCGACTCTCGGCGCGGACATGGCGGCGGACGAGACGGCGTTCGACGCCGCCGAGACGGACGGCATCGGCGGCTGGACTGGGCTTGCCGCGTCCAGGCGTCCTCCAGGCTGGCTCGCGTCGCGCCGCGAAAGCGGAACCGCCGCCGACACGAGAAGAAGCGCGAGCGGGACCATCGCCGCAATCGCGAAGCGTCCTCTGTGCCGTGCGCGGACGGCGCGGACGAACTCCTCGACCGTCGCGTATCGCTGCGACGGAATCGAGCTCGTCGAACGGCGGATGATGC
>CAVCXQ010000028.1:0-9853 GCA_963606275.1 uncultured Muribaculaceae bacterium
GTAGTCCTTCCGGGTGCTGGTGCAGGGAGATGTCATGTCGTTGCCTTTCTGTTGTCGGTTGCCGCGCCCTGGCGCATTCTTTGCCGCGTAGTATAGCAGAATCGCGCGTAGGCGGTCAAATGGGCGCGTTGACAGAGGACGGATGGATTTGGTATCATACGCGCCTGTTGCAGGAGAGATGGCAGAGCCTGGTTGAATGCACATGACTCGAAATCATGCATGCCCGCAAGGGCATCGGGGGTTCGAATCCCTCTCTCTCCGCCACTTTTAGATTCTGCGGGCGTAATTCAATGGCAGAATAGGAGCTTCCCAAGCTTCTTACGTGGGTTCGATTCCCATCGCCCGCTCCATTTTTAGTATACTCCGCGCCATGAGGAAGACGACTTTCATCTCCGCTGCTGCCGCCGTCGCGATGGCCGGATGCCTCTCGACGTCCGTGCCGCAGGTCGCGACATGGACGGTCGAGTTCGCGCCCGACGCGGCCGCGGCAGCGTCCGCCAGGCCGGCGGAGGGCGCGCCGCGCGGCAGCGTCCGCGTCGCGCAGGTCTCCGTGCGCGACCCGTATGACGCGCGCGAGATCGCGGTGATGCGCCACGACGGCTCGCTCGCCTTCGACCACTACAACCGCTTCGCGGCGCGTCCGAGCGCCCTCGCGAAGGGAGCGCTCCAGGACGCGCTGCAGGCGCCGGGCGCGTTCCACGCCGCGGTCTCCGCGACCTCGCGACTCGAAACCGACCTCGCCGTCGAGGCTTCCGTGGCCAGGATCGCGCTCGACTGCCGCAACGAAGGCGAGCGGACGGCCCGCGTCGAGCTTTCTCTCACGCTTCTCAAGGGACGCTCGCTGTATGCGGCGGCGAACGGCGCCGGCTCGGCGGACGCGGCGGACGGCGACTACTCTCGCGCGTTCTCGCTGGCGTTCACGCGGGCGGTGGCGGACGCGCTGGAGCGGCTCTGATGCGCGTCGTCCCGTCGTATCCGTCCTTCATCGGCGAGACCGCCGCCGCGGCGCTCGGCGCGATTCTCCGCCCCCGGCGGTTCCGTCTCGGCGACGCGCTCGTCGCGTTCCAGCGGGCGGCGTTCGACGGAATCCCCGTCACCATCGGCGTCGGCTTCCTGATCGGCGTCATCCTCGCGTTCCAGAGCGCGGAGGCGCTGCGGACGTTCGGGGTGGAGGTCTACGTCGCGGACATGCTGGCGATCGCGCTGTTCCGCGAGCTCGGCCCGATCATCACCGCGATCATCCTCGCCGGCCGCACCGGCAGCGCGTTCGCGGCGGAGATCGGCACGATGAAGGTGGACGAGGAGCTGGACGCGCTGACGACGATGGGCCTTCCGCCGGTGCGCTTCCTGGTGCTGCCGCGCGTGGCGGCGGCGGTGCTGGCGATGCCGGCCCTGACGATACTCTCCGAGCTGGCCAGCCTCGTCGGCGGGTCGCTCGTCCTCGCCACCATGAACGTGCCGCCGACCGCCTACTGGCGCCACGTCGCCTCGGCGTCCACCGCCTTCATGATCCTGTTCGGGCTGGCCAAGGGAATGGGCTTCGGCCTCCTGGTCGGCGTGATCGGCTGCGCGTCGGGGATGCGCACCCCGACGACCGCCGACGGCGTCGGCCGCGCCGCGACGTCCGCCGTCGTCGGCTCCATAGTCGCGATCGCGGTCTCGGACGGCCTCCTCGCCGTCCTCTGCAGCCTGTGGGACGTGTTCTGACAGGGAAAGGAAGTTCCGGAGATGGCAAGGACAACGGCGAAGAAGCGTTGCGGGAAGGCAGCGACGCCGGCCTGCTCGCAGAAGGCGCTCAAGGTGTCCGCCAAGGCGCGCTACGCGCTGCGGATCCTGCTGGACGTCGCGGCGAACGCGTCCGCGACGCGTCCGCGCACCGGCGCGGCGATATCGAAGGCGCAGCAGATCTCCGAGAAGTTCCTCTCGCGCATCGTCGTCACCCTGCGCGAGCGCGGGATGATGCGGAGCGCGCGCGGGAACGTGGGCGGCTTCCAGCTGGCGATGAGCCCGGACGACATCCGCCTCCTGGACGTGGTGGAGGCGATGCAGGGCCCGCTGGCGGTGCTTGACTGCCTGGCGCCGGGCGCTACGTGCCCGCGCATGGACGACTGCCTGGCGCGTCAGGTGTGGGCGGACGTCAACTCGGCGCTCGCGGCGACCCTCGCCAAGGTCACGCTCGCCTCGATAATGCGGCGCGGGAAAGGCGCGGCGAAGTCGCTCGACTACTGCATCTGAAGGAGGCGATTGCGCCTCCTTCAAACAAACCTTCGGTCCTGTGGCGGGCGCGAAACCACACCCGGGCCGCTTTCCGGTTTCATCGTGGCGAAGGAGCGCCGGATGGCGGAACTCGCTCGTTCGCCTCGCGTCGTGCCGTTCGCCTAGCGCTTCTTGGCGGGCTTGGCGTTCCTGGCGGGCTTCGCCTTCGCCCCCTTGGCGTCGTTCAGCTCGGAGGTGCCGCGGGCGTCGGCCGCCGCCTCCTCCTTCGTCGGGTTGACGTGGTGCGGGTTCTTGAACCACTCCGGGTGGTTCGCCGCGCCGTCCGCCTCCTTCGGGATCTTCGGACGGTGCTTGCTGACGTGCAGCCCGCTCTTCGTCACCACCACCGGCCTGAGCTTCATGTCCTTCATCAGCGCGCCGTTCTTCAGGGTGAAGTCGCCGTTCTCCGGGTCCTTGAAGTGCAGGCTGTGGACGACCTTGGAGTTCCTGTCGCAGCCCATTCCCTTCACCCAGCCCTCCTTCCAGTCCATCTTCTGGACGTGCGGCCACTTCGCGTCCTTGCCGACGTTGATGACGTTCCAGTCGAAAGTGTTCTTCTTCACGTCCGCCGAGCCCTGGACGAGCACGTAGATCGAGTTCGGGCACGCGGGGTAGTCCCAGACGTTGTGCACCAGCTTGTTGCCCTCGGCGGGGAAATCGTCGCCGCCGGACATGTTCATGTTGTACGACCAGTGGAGCAGCTCCGTCCGTCCGCATGCGGTGAATACGTTGTTGGAGACGAGCTGGTTGTGGTTGCCGTCCATCTTGAGGGTCATCCCGCTGACGCGCTCGATGACGTTGTCGTAGATGAAGCCGTCGCCCGGCCCGGCGTCGAAATACAGCCCGTGCGCGTTCTGGAAGAACGCCAGCGGGCCCCATCCGGCGCATTTCGCGAAGCCCACGCCGTCCGAGATCCAGTTCCGCGCGATCGTCGTCCCGCAGTTGCCCAGCTGGTTGCAGGTGTAGAACGCCCCGCCGTCCTCCGTCTCCAGCATGTAGTGGTGGACGCGGTTGTCGGTGATCTCGTGCATTCCGCCGGTGTGGAAGATGCCCCAGTGCATCAGGTCGTGCATGAGGCAGTGCTTGACGCGGAAGCCCCAGCCCTCCATGAAGATCGCGTTGGAGCAGTAGGTCTCGGTCGCGATGTGGTGGAAGTAGCAGTTCTCGACCTCGACGTCCACGAGGTTCTCGCGGCTGCCGCCGGTCATGTGGATCGCGCCCGCGCCGATGTCGTGGAAGTCGCAGTCGCGGACGACGTGCCCGGTGCCCCAGAACAGGTCGAGAGCGTCGCCGATGAAGTCGTGGAACTGGCAGCCGACGAACTGCAGCCCGGAGCCGCCCTCTGCCCTGACGGACTGCGACGCCGCGCAGAACTCGATCCCCTCGAAGGTGACGTTGTGCGCGCCCTTGATGCTGAACACCCTCGGCAGGATGGGCACGGTGATCTTCGCCTTCGCCATGTCCAGTCCCTTCGGCGGGATGAAGTAGAGCTTCTTCTCCTTGAGCAGGTGGCACCACTCGCCGGGGTCGTCCAGCTCCTCGCGGAAGCCGCTGACGAAGTAGCTGTCGCCCGGCCTCGCGACGTCGCAGAGGCTGTTGACCATGAGCTTGCGCGTCTCGCGGTCGAGTCCGACGACCCTGACGCGCGACGAGCCGAAGCGCTGGCGCGGGAAGATGGTGACGATGCCCTCCGTCGGCTCCGCCCAGTCGTGCCAGTCCTTGCGCCCGACCTTGACCTCCGTCCTGACCTCGTTGCCGGGGAAGTCGTACATGCTGATCCAGCGCCCCGGCACGAACGCCCAGCCGCCGGCGTAGGGCGCGTCGGGGTCGTAGTTCGGGTAGCGGGCGAGACGCATCCTCCTGCCGTTCACGAACAGCCCGGTAAGCTGGTCGGAGAGGTCGAGGTCGGAGACGTCGGCCTCCCAGACGTCGCGGCGTCCGTTGACCTTCTTCGGCGCGCGCTTCCAGCCCTTGACCGGCAGGCTGCCGTAGAAGACCGGCTTCGCGCCCGGCGCGGCCTTGATCACGAGGCGCCCCGCCCCCTTCGGCGCGTGGAGGTTGTCGATGAAGATCTCCTTGCGGAATCCGTAGCCCTTGCCGGCCAGGACGAGCTCGACGTCATCCTCGACGTTCGTGCCGCGGATGGCGACGACGTCGTCCAGGGCGTCCTGGAACGACTTCTCCTGCCCGACCTGGATCTGGATGACGGCGGCCAGGACGAATGATGCTGCGACTGTCATGTCAGGGCTTCTCCCTTCCGTTCCAGTCCACGAGCGGAAGCCACACGCGGTAGAAGCTGCGCATGTCTTCGGTGCTTCCGGCGGAGGCGTAGTCGCAGAATCCGACGGCGCGCTCCGGGTGCCCGCCGTGCATCCCCATGCCGACGAAGGCGGTGGCGGCGATGCGCATCGCGGACATCGGGACGGGGAGCTTCTCCGCCACGACGGGGCGCGCGGGGGCGCCGGGCGGGGCGGCCGTCGCGCCGGCGAGCGCGGCGGCCGCGAGCATCAGCGCCGGCGCGGTCACGCCTTGCGCTCCTTCGCCAGCCCGTCGAGGATCGACAGCCCCGCGACCGGGATGCGGCCCAGCGGGTCGGGCCCGATGTTCAGCATGTAGTTCGACCCGATCGACGCGCACTTCGCCTTGATGTCGAGGATCTCCTTCACGCTCTTGTAGTTGACGTCCGTCGGACGGTAGCCCCAGGAGTCGTTCATCGTGCCGACGGTCTCGTAGAGCTTGCCGGCGTCCGTCTTGTCGGCGACCACGTTGTCGCCGGGCGTCTCGTAGTCGCAGAGCCCGTAGCCGATGCGCCCGTTGATGAGGCAGCCGGGCTGGTGGCGGCGGACCATCTCCTTGAGCTCGGCGCTCTGCTCCTTGGTGATCGTGCATGGCACGTCGAACCAGATGACGCAGAGGTCGCCGTACTGGGTGAGGATCTCCTTGACCTGCGGCTTGCACTTCGCCTCGAAGTATTGGCTGTAGTCGTATCCGTCGAGGCTCGGCCAGTCCCAGTTGTTGCGCCAGGACTCCTCGCCCCAGCTGGCCTTGCCGTATTCGTGCTTCTCGCCGCCGCCGTTGCGCTCGCTCCAGTCGAGATCCTGCGAGTAGTAGAGCCCGAAGCGGAGCCCCGCCTCGCGGCAGGCCTCGGCGAGCTCGCCGACCACGTCGCGGCGGAACGGCGTCGCGTCGACGACGTTGTAGGTCGAGACGCGCGAGTGGTAGAGCGCGAAGCCGTCGTGGTGCTTCGAGGTGATCACGAAGTACTTCATGCCGGCGTCGCGCGCCCGCTTCATCCAGTCCTTCGCGTCGAACAGGATCGGGTTGAACGCCTTCGCGAGCGCGGAATACTCCTTCAGCGGGATCTTGTTGCCCTGCATGATCCACTCGCCGTAGGGGTGGTCGCCGGGGCGGCCCTTCCACTCGCCGCCGAGCAGCGAGTAGAGGCCCCAGTGCGCCATCATGCCGAACTGCGCCTCCTTGAACCACTTCTTGGACGCCGCGAGCGCGGCGGAGTCCCCGGCGAAGACCGGCTTCACCCCGGCGGTGGCGGCGAGCGCCGCGGCGCCGCCGATGAATTCCCTTCTCGTCATCTCCTCTGTCTCCTTCCTGTCGTGTTGCCTGCTGTTGTCGCTGTCCTCTTCACTTCGCGAGCGCGGAGTCGTAGACCTCGAATCCGTTGAGCCGCAGCACGGTGCGCCCCTCGGACTCGATGACCACGACCTCGTTGGTGCCGCCGGCGTTCTGGCAGCGGCGCGAGACGTCGCGGTCGAGCGCGATGCGCCGCTCGGAGTATCGCGGGCCGGACGGCAGCTCGCGGATGCGGACGTTGCGCCACCAGACCATGCCGGGGACGAACTTCTCGCCTTCCTTCTTCGGCGGATGCTGCACGTGGACCTGGAGCCCGACGTAGCCGCGCTTGTCCATGTCGTCGAGGACGTCGGCGACGGGGACGCCGTTCAGCCAGGTGCGGATCCGCGGGCCTTCGCAGCGGACGCGCATCTCGTTCCACCCGCCCTTGCGGAAGGACGCCTTCGCGGCGTCCAGCCTCGCCTTCGGCGTGGCGACGTCGAGCCAGACGATGCCGTGCATGAAGCCCCGGCGCTCCTCGTCGTAGATGCGTCCGGTGCAGTCGCCGGACGGAGTGATCTCGGCCTGGTAGCCGTAGACCTTGCGCCGGCCGGGGTAGTCGCACCAGTCCACCGACGGGTCGTAGGAGCGGTCGGTCGCGCGGAACTGGATCCCGGAGTTGCCTCCCTCGATGCGGAACTCGACCTTGAGGTCGAAGTCGCCGTATGACTTGTCCGTCACGAGGAAGGTGTTGATGCCGACGTCGCTGGGGACGGCGACGCCCTTGATGCATCCGTCCTCGACGGAGAACTGGTTCTCCCCGCCGCGCACCGACCAGCCGGCGAGCGTCCTGCCGTCGAAGAGCGGCACGAAGCCGTCCTCGCAGGCGGGCGCCGCGCAGTCCGCCAGGCCGGCGGACGCGGCGGCGGCGACGGCCGCCGCGAGCGCGGCGGCGCGGACGGCGGCGGTCATACCCTGACCTCCCAGCCGTTGCGGCAGTAGTCGCGCTTCAGCGGGATGCCGTGCCCGGTCCCGTTGGCGAACTCCATGCGCTCCGGGTCCCAGTCGAAGCCGGTGTCGTAGACGTAGCTCATGTTGCAGAGCTGGCAGAGCACCGCGCCTCGCGCCCCGACCTCGGCCGGCGAGATCGTCGGCTCGCGCGAGAGCGCGCACTCGACGAAGTTCTTCACCTGGTTCTTGCTCTTGTAGAGCTGCACGGGCGCCGTGTCAAGCGAGTAGCGCTCCTTGATCTTCGCGATCGTCCCCTCCAGGCCGGAGTCCTTCTTCACCCCGGCGTCGGTGCCGTAGTCCTTGCCGGCGTAGCCGGCGGCGAGCGTCAGCCCGGCAGGGTTCTTCAGCTCGTCGAGGGCCTTGCGCACCTCCGGCGTCGGCTTGACCGCCGCGCCCTCCCAGACCGCGATCTTGCCGCGGTTCACCGCGACCACGCCCTTCGTGCCGTAGAAGACCGTCCCCCACACGCCGAACGGCCCGTGGTAGAGCTCGACGTCGCCGTAGGGCTTGCGGAAGAGCATCTTCATCCCGTACTGGCGGCGTCCGCCGTGGTAGAGGTTCGCGGAGTGCGGCTCCTCGGAGCGGATCACGCGATACGGCCCGGACTTGTCCATGTCCAGCCCCCACTGCGCGATGTCGAGGTGGTGGGCGCCCCAGTCGCCGTTGTAGCCGAGCCCCGTCTCGTCGTCGAAGCGCCAGAACATCGGATACCAGCAGTGGACGCCGGGGCACTTGTCGTTCTTGTAGTCCGCCGGCGCGAGGCGGTTGGAGTAGGGGCGGTACTTCGACGGCCCGAGCCACATGTCCCAGTCGACGTTCGGGTTCGGGACGCTCTCCTCGGCGGCCTTGGCCGGGTCCTCCCAGTGGCGCATCGGGTGCGACGGTCCGCCGAGCTTCTGCCCGCCGATGCCGTAGTTCGCGTCGACGAACTTCACGTCGCCGACGATCCCGTTGCGCACCACCATGACCGCGGTGCGGAAGACGTCCCAGCTGCGCTGCATCGAGCCGCACTGGAAGATCCGCCCGTATTTCTCCTGCGCGGCGATTATCTTGCGGGCCTCGTCGACGTTGTAGGTCAGCGGCTTCTCGCAGTAGACGTCCTTGCCGTGCTTCATCGCCTCGACGGCGACGTAGGCGTGCCAGTGGTCGGGCGTCGCGATCACCACGAGGTCGATCTCCGGGTCGGCGACGACGTCGCGGAAGTCGGTGCACCAGCGGCACTTCGCCTGCTGGACGCCGTTCTTGGCGTATTCGCGGTCGACGTGGGCGGCGCCGGCCTGGGCGCGGACGCGGTCGCAGTCGCAGACGACCGTCACCCGGCAGAAGTCCGCCATGTCGTAGGTGTTCGGGTCCTCGGCGCCCCATCCCTCGCGGGCCCCGACGAACTGCGGCAGCAGCGCCGTCCACATCTGCATCCCGTAGCCGACGCATCCGACGTTGAGCTTCTCGCCAGGCTTGCGCGGACGCAGCCCGGTCTTGCCGGTGGCGCAGCCGGCCAGCGTCGCCGCCGCCGCCGAGCCGAAGATGAAGTTCCTGCGGTCGATGTTCATGTTCTGTTCTCTCCTTTGATTTTCAGTGTTTCTGGTTGTCGTGAATGTTCTCCGAAGCCTACTTGCCGGCCTTGCCGAGCTGGAAGAGGACTGCCGCCGCGGCCGCGTCGCCGAGCTGGAGGCCGCCCTCGGCCGCCGGGTGGACGGCGTTGCAGCACACCTCCTCGGTCTCCGCGCTGCGCGCGTTGACCTTCTGCGTCCGCCGCACGTAGCCGTAGTAGGGGTCGACCGCCTGGGCGGTGCCGACGAAGACCAGCTTCGGGTCGTTGCGCTCGCGCACGAAGCGCTCCAGGCACTTGTTGAGCGCGAAGGTGTTCTTGCGCTGCTGCACCCAGTTCCAGTCGCTGCCGTAGTTCGCCGCAAAGCCGTTCTGGTCGCAGCCGAGCGGGGTGCTGGCGAGCAGGATCGTCGTCTCCGGCAGGGCCTTGCGCACCTCGCGGTAGAACGGAGTGAGCTCGTTGTCCTCGCGCGAGTAGATGGTCTTCCAGGTGTCGGCCTCGACCTCGGCGCGCGTCCCCTTCGTCCACCACGTGGCGTTGACACCGAGGAGCACGAAGAGGAAGTCCGGGGCCTTGCCGCCGTTGACACGCTGCAGCCACGGCGCGGCGTCCAGCGTCACCTTGCCGTCCTTCATGACGAGCAGCGGGCTGCGGCGGAGGTCGGTCTGCCAGCTCTCGAGCTTGGCCACCGGGATGCCGAGGGCCTTGAGCTGCTCGCGCTCGGCCTCGTCCTGGACGTTGGCGTATTCGTCCTTGGCCATCATGAACTCCTTGAGGTAGGAGTTGTAGCTCCAGCCGCCGTAGCCGTCGTGCAGCGCTCCGTCGTCGGAGAGCCTCCGCGTGCCGACTGGGACGTAGCCCTTCCATCCGGCCCGGCGCACCTCGCGCATCATCTGGTCCTGGAAGCCGCACCCGGTGAGCGAGTCGCCGAAGAGCGCGAGCGTGACGCGGTTGGTGGCGCAGCGCGCGAGGCTGGCGACCTGCACGGTCGTCGTCGCGGAAATAGGCTGGTCGCTGTCGTCCGACCAGGCGTTGACGACGAGCCGGTAGGAGCGCCCGCCGTCGCCGCGAGAGGGCGTCCAGCTCCAGCGGTCCTTCCAGCTCGTGCCGCGCGGCGCGTAGGTCTGGAAGGCCCAGCGCTCGGGGGTGCAGCTGTCGAAGACGTTGGCGTAGTAGACGTTGCACTCGATGCCGGGCGCGGCGTATATGGTCTCGGGCAGCACGAACTCCGGGCGCGCCTGCGCCGCGGCCGCCGCCATGGCGCAGGTCGCCAGGGCGGACACGATCTTCACGTTCATCGACAGTCTCCTTTTGCAGTTTCGCCGCGCCTCCCACGGCGGGCGACGGGCGTTGACGCCGATTATACCATAATCCCCCCCGCCGCGCCGCGCCCGATCTCCCGACCGCCCCTCTCCTGCCCCCTTACGCCGCGTGAAGGATTGGCTCGTTGTTGAGGGCGCGGTCGAGGAA
>CAVCXQ010000029.1:0-9410 GCA_963606275.1 uncultured Muribaculaceae bacterium
ATCGCGTCGCGGAGCGCGTCGAGGCGGAAAGGCGAATAGGCGTCGGAGCCGAGCAGCAGAACCATGTTGAATCCTCCTTGAAAGTGACGGCGCGTATTATACCAAAACGGCCGACGGCGGTAATGGCCCGGTCAACGGGTCAGCCTCTTGCGGAGCGGACTTCGCTCCAGGCGGCGTTGATGCGCGCCATGCGCGCGGACGCGCTGGCGACCATCTCCTCCGGAAGCCCCTCCGCTCGCATGGCGTCCGGATGGTTGCGCTTCGCCAGCTCGCGATACTTGCGGCGGATGGAGTCCAGCGGCTCCGACGGCTCCGCCCCAAGCGTCGCGTAGGCGCGGCGGAGCGAGTCGTCGCCTGAATGCGCGGATTCGAACTGCTGCCTCCAGCCGGCGCCTGCGGCCGCCCTTCTCTCGCGCCTGCGCCCGAAGTCGTAGGCGAGCGCCGCGCCGAGGACTGCGCCGAACGGACCGCCGACGAAAGCGCCAAGCCCGGCGCCGATGGCAACTGTCTTCCAGCCCATTCCCGTCCGTGCGCGAATGCGGCTACTCGACCGAGTTCGCGTCGGCCTTCTGGTAGCTGCCGTTGACGAACACGACGTCCTTGCCCTGGCAGAGCCAGTCGGTCAGGTCGAGGAAGTTGCCGTTCTTCGGCGCGGCGAGGGACTCGACGTGTCCGTCCAGGAACGCGACGTGCCCGACCAGCCGCTTGCCGCTCTGGTGGTTGAAGCCGATGGACTCGCTGCCGCCGGACGACTTGTAGCGCAGGCAGCCGTCCATCGCCGCGTCGCCGGAGCCGCCGTTGAGCTTGACGTCGGGCAGCGCGGACACGCCGGTCTGCGCCTGAATCTTGGACGATAAGGTTACGGCAGGAATCTCGGCGAACACGAGCATCCGGTCGCCCTTGGAGAAGGAGCCGGTCCAGGCGCCTGAGCCGGCGCGCACGGCGGTGCCCTCGTCGTATCCGAAGGCGGCGTTCACCTGGTAGCTCCAGCCCGGGGACAGGACGCCGGCCTTCTGGCAGGCCTTGACGTGGACGGGGCAGCGGTAGCAGTCGCTGCGTCCGCCGATGGCGCGCCAGATCGCGCCGTTGGTCAGCGCGTGGCGCACCTCGTCGTCCGTGCCGGCGAATGAGGGCTGCGCGTAGCGCGGCTCGCTGCTCATGTTCGAGTAGTCGACTCCCTCGTCCAGCCAGCTGATCCAGCCCCTGTTGACTCCGTAGGTGATGCCGACGCCGGACTTCCTGGTGTCGGTGCCGTAGCTTGGGGCGCTCTGCGCGTAGGGATACATTCCGCCGGACGCGTAGGCGTTGAACGCCGTCGTCAGGCTCTTCATGTTGGCGATGCACTTCACCGCGCGGGCCCGGTCGCCGACGCCGCCGGTGGCGACGAGGAGGACGCCGGCGAGGACGCCGATGATTCCGATGACGACGAGGAGCTCGACTAGGGAGAACGCTTTTTTCATGGCTTTCACTCGAACTGGTGGTAGAAGAGGATTCGCATGCGATGGGGCTTCTTCGACTCGCCGGCGGGCGGCGTGCAGTCGACGGTGGAGACCGGCTCGCGCCAGACGAGGGCGACGGCGCGGCCGCCGAGCTGCGCCGGGGTGTGGCCGGCCGACGCCGAGCCCATCACCGTCGGCTCCGCCCTCACGAACACCAGGAAGAGCTGCTGCCTGTTGCCGATGCAGTTCTTCCAGTAGGACTGCAGGAACTTGCGGTCGACGTCGTGGAAGCTGTCTATGCTCTGACCGAACAGCGTGCTGCCCTTCTCGCGCCAGGCGCTCAGGTCGCGCCACTCGACTCCCTCCTGCAGCTCCTTGCTCAGCTGCGCGGCGACCTTCTCGAGCTTCTCCCACTCGACGTATGCCTCGGACGACGCCGGGCCGAAGCAGTATCTGCGGCCTTCCGCCAGCGAGCCGAACTTCTGCGTCCCCGGAGTCTCCGGCTCGGAGGCGACGATGTAGTCGTAGGGCGTGTTCGCGACCGCGGCCATGAAGAGGTCTTCGTCCGCATACTGGCTGACGACGACGCCGCCGCGGGAGTCGTCGATCCCGCCGTTCCAGCCGTAGGGGTCGTAGAGGTCGTCGTCGTCCCAGGTGCCGTCGCCGCAGAAGTCGTAGAGCTTCCACGCCCGGCCGGAGTTCGCGCAGGCGGAGCCGGACTTCCTGGACGAGAACGGATTGCCGTCGTAGCGATTCAGCGAGTTGCAGAACGAGTTGTTGATCGGGTTGCCGCGGGTGTAGTCGTTCCAGGAGGTGCGCGCCAGCGGCAGGAACTGAATCTCGCCCATGGACTGCAGGTAGCCCTGGTTGGACACGAACTGGAACACGTCGCGGGGGCGGCAGCTGCCGCCGTCGAGGCGTCCCTGCGCCTGCAAGAGCCATTTCTCGGCGCTGACGGACGGATCGCCCGCCGCGAACCAGTCCTCCGGGGCCCAGTTGTAGCGCGGGTCGTCGCAGTAGATGGACAGCGTCTCCGCGCCGTCCTCGGCGAAGCCGCCCTTCTTGTAGTTCTCCGCGTTCTGGAGCGGATTGGCGGGGTCGACGAAGGTGTCCTTCTTCAGCACGAACGCGAGCGGGCCCTTGATCGGCACGACGGCCTCCTTGACCGGCTCGCCGAGCGCGGTCGCGGAGTTCGCCCCGACCAGCCCGCTCTGGGTGACGTTGTTGTATAGCGTGTCGTCCTTGATGCTGGCGGGGAAGAGGTCGACCGTGTTGCCGCCGTCGTCGAGGATTCGGGCGTAGACGAAAAACTGCCAGCGCAGGGAGAGTTCGTCGGACAGCGCAGCGCCCTTCTGCTTGTCCATCAGGTTGACGCGCTCGTTCGCGCCCGACCCGTCGCCGATCTTGCCGTAGTAGAAGAGCTTCTTCGTCCCGACCTCCTCGGTCATCCTGTCGTTGTCGTATTCCACCGTGGGGTTCGACCCGCCGCCGGAGCCGGGGATCATGTGGTTCTCCGTCACCTTGACTGCGTAGACGGGGAACTCGGCGGACGGGACGTCGGCCTCGAGCTGGACGGGCAGGAAGTCGACGAGAGTGTCCGCCTCCTCCTTGCGCGAGCTCTTGACCGTGCCCTGGAGAGTTCCGTGGAAGGTGAGGCAGCCGGCGTCGCCTCCGAGCAGGTTCCTGGCGCGCCATTCGTCGGTCTTCGTCGGGCGGCAGGAGAAAGCGCCGCCGAGGCGCGTCTTGTCCGTCTCCTGTCCGTCCGGCACGAGATACGCCTTGACGAGGACCTGCATCTTCCAGGAGGTCGCGTCGTCGACGCCCGAGGTGCGCTTGAACGGGAAGACGGCCGAGCCGCCGGCCATGATCGTCATCCCCTCCTTGAACCCCGCGAGGTTCCAGAGGCGGCGCGTGATCGTCTTCGCTGTCGCCAGTCCGTCGGCGGTCGGGACGGACTCCACTTTCTTCGGTCCCTCGGCGAACTCCGGCGCAAAGGACGAGGCGATCGGCTCGACCTGGAGCCCGACCAGCATCGGGACGCGCTCCATCGTCGGCATGGCGAGCGATGTCGGGATGTCGTCGGGGTCGAGGTAGTCCTTGAGGGCGACGAGCTCCGGCAGGGTGAGGTTGTCCTGGAAGCGTCCGAGGCCGGAGCCGCCGGACTCCATGAGCGGGTCGAGGCCGGACTGGAACCCGGAGGCGAACGGCTGAGCGGCGGCGTCCGTCAGGACGGCCTTGGTCGTGTTGGTCAGCGACCCGGGATACCAGGAGTCGGTCACGAACTTCTGGCGGCTTGCGTTGTCGGTGTCCGCGCCGGCGTACATGACGCCGTTGGCGCGCTTGGTGTCGACGTAGTCGCAGAACGGGCTCTCGAAGCCGGAGCCGGACAGGTCTCCGTTGAACGTGGAGAGCGCGTAGTCGGCCATCGAGACGAGGCGGGTGGAGTAGGCGTCCTGCCTGGTCCTCTTCATGGCGTTGTCGAAGCTCTGCGGGCTGACCGGGCCGTCGCCGGTGTGGGCGTCGTCCTCGAAGAGGAACGCGAGCGAGATGCGGTTGGTGGGCGAGCTGTCGCGCATGACGTTGGCGCGGAGGCGGTTGACGTCGAAGTAGTCGGAGACGTTGACGGCGGTGTAGGCGTAGCGTCCGGCGTCGTAGCCGAGGCTCTGCCAGACGGCGGTCGGCGAGCGCTTCATCCAGTAGCGGACGGTGTTGACGAGCGGCGGCGGGACGTAGGCGAGGCCCTCCATCGGCAGGGTGGAGACGGCTCCGTCGACCTCGCCGCCGCCGTCGGGGTCGGGGGTGGCGTTGGCGGCGGACTGGGAGAGCATGAGGATGCGGTTGCGCCACCAGTTGCCGAAGTCGTCGGAGCCATTGGCGTTGCCGACGCCCGGGTAGGGGTTGTCGCCAATGGCGCGGTCGATCTCTGCCATCGCGTTGGCGAGGGCGGCCTTGGTCAGCTGCGCGGCGGCGACCTTCTGGCGCAGGAAGCTCGACGGCAGGCGGCTCTGGCGCATGAGGACGGAGAACGCCACGGCCGAGACGACCATGAACGAGAGGATGCCGAGGACGATCAGCAGGGCCGAGCCGCGGCGTTTTGGCGTGAGGGCATTCATCGCTCGGCCTCCGTCAGGCGGTGCCAGTTGGGGTAGAAGAGACGGATTGACAGGCTCTGCACGCCGGGCGGCGAGACGGTCTCGCCGGCCTTGACGGTGACGCGGTAGGGCTTGCCCCACGGGTCGAGGACGCGCCCGCCGGTCAGCGAGGCGTTGTAGAGGACGGGGACCTTGCCGCCGCGCGAGGACGAGCCCTGCCCGAGGATGAAGCCGAGGTTCGCCTCCGTCGCCTCGGCCTCGTTCAGGGTGACGGACGACAGCGTGCCGTCGTCGGTGTAGTTGGCGTAGGCGAGGATGGCGTTGGTGATCTCGCGGACGTCCGCCTGGGCGCGGGAGACCTTGGCGCGGGCGCGGGCGCCGGACACGCTGGCGGTCATCGCCCCGGCGAGGAGCATGATCATCGCCACCACCACGAGAAGCTCGATGAGGGTGAATCCGCCGCGCTTCACTTGACCACCTCCTCCGGCATCGAGGTGATGTCGTCCCACGTGCCCTGCTGTCCGTCCGGGCCCCACGAGGTCACGCCGACGATGTAGGAGGCGCGTCCCTGCGCGCTGCCGGAGCCGACGGCGAGAGACTGCCCCGCCGCGCCGTCGTCGTCCAGCTCGGTGGCGGAGATCGTCTTCGTCCCCTCCGAGAGGGTGCGCCCGCCGGTGCGGAGCCCGTTGCCGTCGTCCGCCCACACCGAGGCGACGCGCAGCGTGTTCCCGCCGGAGCCGTCGCGGCGGATGGCGTTGTCCGCCTCCGCGGCGTAGGCGGCGTCGGACTTGCGCACGTCGTCCATGCCGACGAGGGAGGCCATGCCGACCGTCCAGGCGACGGACGACTGGTTGAAGATCATGGTCAGGATCGTCACGAGCATCGCGAGGAGCATCGTGGCGACCAGTATCTCCAGCAGCGTGAAAGCGCGTCTCATCTCGCCGTCACTCCTTCAGGCCCTGGAAGGCCACTTCGGTGTAGTAGAGGGGCTGGTAGAGGAGCGTCGCCGCGCGGCGTCCGCACCTCAGCGCGACCGAGTAGCGGCGCGGGCAGTCTGGGTCGTCTGGGGCGACGACGATGCCGACCGCCAGGCCCTGGTCGTCGAACGAGCCGCTCATGCCGGCCGCGGACATCACGGCGCTGAACACCGACTGCGCCTCGGCGCTCGGGTTGGAGAGCGGCGTCGCCACCTCCGTGCCGTCGTTCTCGGACACTCCGCTGGTCGTGCCGTCGTTGGCGTATTTCCCCCACCCCCGGTCGGGCAGCGTCCCGATCGACTTCCACTGCGTCCAGGTCATGTTGGTGGACGACAGCGCGGCGACCATCGCGTTGACGTTCTTCTGGGCGACGGCGACGGACTCCACGTCCTCCTGGGACTGCTGGTTCTCGCGATAGCCGAACGAGTAGAGCGCGACGAGGCCGAGCGTGCCCACCGCCATGACGAACATGGCGAGGTTGACCTCCACGAGAGTGAATCCTGTCCTTTTCATTGCTGTGCCGCGTCCTTTACCGAACCCGTTGAGCCGATGGACTCGAAGCTTCCGTTCGGCCGCCTGGCGTAGACGGTCAGCGACGGCGCGGAGGAGTCGCCGGGGTTGACGACAACGACCGAGCCGGCGGTCTTCTGCCCGAGGTCGGACGACGAGCTCATCGACACCGACGACGAGAACGTGAACCCCTGCGGGAGCCGCATGACCGCGAACTCCTGCCCGTAGGGGTCGCCGACCTGGAAGTCCGCCCCGGAGACCTTCTTGAAGCCGTAGACCTTCCAGCGGACGACGGTCTCCGTGTCGCCGCCCTCCTCGAGGTCGGTGTCGGACACCGTATACGACCTGACGCCCTCCTCGACCTCCGCGCTCTCCCTGCTCCGCAGGTTGTAGATCCTCATCGTCGACGCGGCGGCCTTCTTCTTCTCCTCCGACTCGGACTCGGAGTCGTCGTCGTCGAGGATCGACTTGAAGGAGCGGTCGAGGTCGCCGAACTCGTCGCAGACGAGGCCGTCGGCCGCCTCGGTGACGCGCCCGCACTGGCGCACCGCGATGGCGACGCCCTGGACGACGCCGACAGACGCGTCGCTGTCGAGGCTGAGGACTTCGTTGAAGAGGAACACGTAGACCGGGGCCCGGTCGATCTGGGCGCGCTGGAGCGCGACGTCGGCGAGCGAGCGGGCGGTGGCGAGCGCGGCGCGCTCGGACATCCCGCGGGTGACGGCGCTGTAGCCGCCGACGGCGAGGACGCCCATGATGCCCATCAGGGCGACCACGGCCATCAGCTCGACGAGCGTGAAGCCTCCGCGACGGCGCGCGCGTTTTGCGTCCGCGTCATTCATGGCAGCCGCAGCTCCCGTTCTCGCATGTCCCGTCCGCCTTCTGGCAGTCCTTGCAGCACTTCGAGACGACGACCGAGTCCGTCGCCGCGTTGTAGTAGACGTTGAAGCGGTGGAAACGCCCCGACGCCTTGCCGGGGTGTCCGAAGAGCATCCTGGCGACGCCGATCTTCTGGCGCTTCTCGGTGCCCTGGCGGGCGTCGTTGAACGACAGCCCGGTGCTAGTGCCGTCCTTCGCGCCGGTCGGGGCGACGAAGAGCGCGCTGGGGTCGATGAGCGGCAGGGGCTGCCCGTTCTCGCCGGCCGACTTCTGGACGACGATGCGGAACACGTTCTGCGCGGCGTCCTCGCCGAGCCATCCGCTCTTCGCGCTCGAGGCCTGGGACTCGATCGCCCCGGGCCAGCGTCCGCCGGAGTCGGCCGCGCGGTAGGAGGCGATCGCCGCCTGGAGGGCGACCCTCATCGCCTCGGTGCGCTTCTCGCGGGAGTCGCGCATCGCGCCGGCCGCCGCCGTGACGACGATCGTCAGCAGGATCGACAGGATCCCGACGACCGCCAGCAGCTCGATGATGGTGAAGCCGCGCCTTCTCATGCTACTTCACCTCCTGTCCGCGCGACCAGCTGAACACGTCGTCCGCCTTGCCGCGCCCGGCCATCGACGCCTCGTAGTCGTCCTCCTTGCCGTTCATCCCCCAGCTCCACACGACGGCGTTCGAGCGCACCCTCCGCGTGCCGGAGCCGAGCCGCACCAGGACGATCCCGTCGCCGTCGTCGTCAATGGCGAAGTGCAGCTGGTGGTCCTGCACCGTGCCGCCGGACGGCACCTTCGCCGAGAGGCCGGAGTCGCCGGTCGACAGCCGCTTGAGGACGGCCGTCGCCCACGGGGTCACGATGCCGCAGCGGTCGAGGCCGGAGAGCGTGTATACCGTCTCGCCGTCCACCTCCGCCGTCGTGCTGCTCAGCGACATGAGGTTGTTCGCCGCCAGGCAGGCCGCCGCGCGCGCCGTCAGCCGCCCGTCGCCCTGGCTCTCCGTCAGAAGCGACGGCGGCCAGCGGTTCTGCCGCTGGTAGAGGACGTTCAGCGCCGTCGCCACGTTCGACACCAGCTCGCGGACGCGCGCCTGCTCCGCCCTCCTGGTCGCGAAGGAGTAGCCCCCGAGTCCGGCGCCGGCCAGCACCGCGAGGATGCCAAGCACCACCAGCATCTCGATCAGCGAGAAGCCCCTGCGCGAAGCCGCCGCGCGACCGCCCTTTTCGTCCGTCTTTTCGTCCATCGCGAGATTCCCCCTAGTTGCTCTGGTGGATGATGTCGTCCGCCATCCAGTTCCCGGCCGTCCTGCGGTCGGAGTCGTCCTTCAGAGAGGAAAGCGGGATCCACGGCGGGAAGGTGGAGCCGTTCGGGCCGGCGCTCCACAGCCGGTAGCTCTGGTACGGCGCCGGCGAGTAGTAGTAGAACTCGTTGCCCCAGGCGTCGTTCACCGTCATCGAGTCCAGGATGTAGTTCGGCGTACCCTTGTATACCTCGATGGACATGTTGTCGGGGCTGAGCGAGTCGGCGCCGCTGTTGTCGCGGATGTTCACCCCGAAGAGCGTGTAGGACACGCCGTCCTCCGAGTCCTCGAGCGGCGTGCAGCTCACGGTCTTCTCCAGGTTCGGCATCCAGCGCGCGCAGACCGCCTGCGACGGGATGCGGCGGACGAGCCGCTTGTCGTCGAGCTCGTCCTTCCAGCTGTTGAACGCGACGCCGGTGTTCGGGTGGCTGGCGAGCTCGTTGCTCGACGTCCACTGGGCGCATTGCTCGAGCTTGTCCTTGTCCACGCCGGCGGTCATCGTCAGGTAGCGCGGCAGCAGGTAGCTCAGCAGCCCGAACTTGAAGACCTTGACCTCCTTCCACTCGCTCTCCGTCTGCCATCCGCTGACCTGGTTGACGCTGTTGATGCCGGTGAAGCCCTGCGAGAGCTTGTCGCGCAGCTTGGCGTAGTCCTTGAACTTGGAGTCGGACGAGTTGGCGCGGTTGCGCATGATGGTGGAGACCTTCTCGATCAGATCCTTCTTGCCGCTCTCGAACGGGAAGCGGCTGGCGACGGGCTGCGCCTTGCAGACGGCGAGCACGTTCTGCTGCTCCAGCTTGGAGTCCTCGTAGTCCTCCTGCTCGCCGTATTCGTCGGCGTGCTGGTAGACGTTGTGGGTGGCGTAGAGCGCGACGGGCGGATACGACCCGTAGGCGGCGAAGTAGCCGGAGAGGCAGTTCTCGAGGCGCTGGAGGCGCTGGACGGTCGCGTTGCGGTTCGACATGCCGCTGCCGATGCCGGTGAGGCGGAACACGATCGCCATGAGGGCGACCAGGACCACCATCACCACGAGGAGCTCGACCAGTGTAAAGCCTTTCTTCATCACGGCGTGGATTATACCACACGCCCGCCCCGCCGCGCAAGGGTCGCGGACGGGCGGACGGGCATGTCGTAATGGGTAGTCGTCTGCGAAACTCCCATTTGCCTTCCTTCGCGTCCGTCCTGTCGCTTGCCGACGTGCGGCGCGTTTCGGGGCAACGGT
>CAVCXQ010000029.1:9464-9536 GCA_963606275.1 uncultured Muribaculaceae bacterium
AACGGTGCTCCCGCCTCCGGGCGGGCGACTTGGGCGTCCTGCGGCCGTGCGGCGTTGTCTCACACGGAGCCA
>CAVCXQ010000030.1:0-9356 GCA_963606275.1 uncultured Muribaculaceae bacterium
GATGAGAGCCCCGTAGTCCATCCGCGCGCGGTCGGTCAGGAACGCGCCGCCGTCAACCGCGATGCGCAGATGCCCCGAGGTTTTTGCCCATGGGGACCACATGGGCAGATTCGCCGTGTCACGTTTTTGTCATACACCCGCCGGCCCGAGCCGACCGGCCTTGCTCGCCCTTGGCGAGGGCGGAAATGATATAATAGCAGAGTCGTCGCGCGTAGGCGAAGACGCAGGCAAACTACAAGGAAACCAGACGGGGGAAAACAGATGGACATCGTTGAGACGTTGGGCAAGGCGGGGGTGATCCCCGTGATCGTGATCGATAGCGAGGCGCAGGCCGTCCCGCTGGCGCGCGCGCTTGTGAAGGGCGGCCTGCCGGTCCTGGAGGTGACGTTCCGCACTCCGGCGGCGGCCGGCGCGATCGCGGCGATCCGGCGCGAGGCGCCGGAGGCCGTCGTCGGCGCCGGGACGCTGCTGACGCCGCAGATGGTCGAGTCCGCCAAGGCGGCGGGCGCGGCGTTCGGCGTCGCGCCGGGCTTCGACCCGGCCGTCGTCGCGGCGGCGAAGTCGCTCGGACTGCCGTTCTGCCCCGGCGTCGCGACGGCGAGCGAGCTCTCGCAGGCGCTGTCCGCCGGCTGCCGCATGGTGAAGTTCTTCCCGGCCGAGGCGGCCGGCGGGGCCAAGATGGTCAAGAACCTCCTCGGCGCGTTCCGCTTCACCGGCGTCAGGTTCATGCCCACCGGCGGCGTCAAGCCGGACAACCTCGCCGACTACCTGTCCGTCCCCGAGGTCGCCTGCTGCGGCGGCACCTGGCTCGTCCCCAAGGACGCGCTCGCCGCCGGCGACTGGGCGAGGATCGAGTCGCTCGCCGCCGAGGCCGCCGCGCTCGTCGCGAAGCTCCGTCCTTCGGCATGACCTCGGCGAACTTCAACACGTCAGTCAGCAAGAGAAGAGACAAGAGGAAAAGATGAAGAGCGTATTCCTTTTCGCAATGGCCGCCGTCGCCGCGCTGGCGACGGCGACCGCTCCGTCCGCCGCCGAGGCGGCGACGGTGGTCGACGTCAACGTGCGCGGCGCCCAGAAGACGTCCGTCGCGGTCAAGGTCGCGCACCCCGCGTTCGCGAAGTGCCTGAAGAAGAATCTGGAGATCTCCGGACTGTTCACCGTCGGGCAGTCCGGCTCGGTGACGGTGTCCGGCGTCCCTGGCTCCATACGCGCCGAGGGGATGGGCAAGGCCGTGGCCTCGACGGCCGCGTTTTCGGACGACAAGGCGGCCCGGATGGCGGCGCGCAGGCTCTCCGACGCGATGTGCGAGGCGTTCGGGAGGCAGAAGGGCTTCGCCTGCGACAAGCTGGTGTTCCTCGACCGCGGCAAGCTGGTCGAGAAGGGACAGTCGCTGCCGAGCGAGCTCTGCACGACGTATCCGGACGGCATGGACATCCGCCGGCTGACGTCCGACCGCAAGATGGCGATCTTCCCTCGCTGGACGGCTGACGGGCGCATCGTCTACATCGGAGACATGAACGGCGTCCCGCAGGTGTGGCAGATGGACGTCGAGTCGCTGCGCCGGTCGCGGCTGTTCAGCTTCAAGGGGACCCCGACGAGCATCGCGCCGTCGCCTGACGGACGCCGCTTCGCGCTGACGCTGTCCTTCCAGGGCAACGTCGAGCTCTACGTCGCCGACCCGGCGACGGACAGGCTGACGCGGCTGACGACGACGAAGTTCGCGACCGAGGGCCAGCCGGCGTGGAGCCCCGACGGCAGCAAGATCGCCTACGTCTCGGACGAGACGCGCACCCCGCAGATCTACGTGGTCGACGTGGCGACGAAGGCGAAGCGCCGCCTGACTTCGCGCGGCTCGCAGAACGTCGACCCCGACTGGGGCCCGGACGGGCGGATCGCCTACATCACCAAGCGCGGCGGATCGCAGGTGGCGGTCATGGACGCGACTAAGGGCGACTCGTCGGCCGTCCTCGTGACTGAGGCGGCGAACTGGCGGCATCCGAGCTGGTCGCGCGACGGACGCCACCTCGCGGCGGCGCGGGACAAGGCGCTGTTCCTGATCGACGCGCTCGAGGGCGGGGACAAGCCGCGCCAGATGTTCCACGCCGCCGGCAACTGGGTCTCGCCCTGCTGGACGCGGTAGGCGTCGTCCTTCGGCGCCTTCGCCGGCACAGCCGGCTTATGGTATAATTCGCGCATGAAGATTGCAGTCATCGGCGACGGCGGCTGGGGCACGGCGAACGCGCTCCTCCTCGCCGGATACGGACACGACGTCACGCTCTGGGGCGCGTTCCCCGACTACGTGGACGAGATGCGGCGCACCCGCCGCAACGACAGGTTCCTCAAGGGGGTGACCCTGCCCGACTCCCTGCGCCTGACCGCCGACCGCGCCGAGGCCGCCGACGGCTCCGAGGTCGTCGTGCTCGCCCCGCCGTCGAAGTACTTCACGTCCGTCGTCTCCGGCTTCAAGGGCCTGGTCTCGCCCAAGGCGCTCGTCGTCTCCATCACCAAGGGACTCTGCGAGAAGACCAACCGACGCATGACCGACCTTGGCGAGGAGATCCTGGGGACAGGCCCCGTCGTCGCGCTCGCCGGCCCGTCCCACGCGGAGGAGGTCGCTCGCGGCGTCCCGACCGCCGTCGTCGCCGCGTGCGCCGACGCCGAGAAGGCAAGGCGCGCCCAGGAGACCTGGTCCGGCCCGCTCTTCCGCGTCTACACCTCGTCCGACCCGGTCGGCGTCGAGATCGGCGGCGCGGTCAAGAACGTCCTCGCCATCGCCGTCGGATGCTCGGACGGCATGGGCTACGGCGACAACACCCGCGCCGCGCTCATCACCCGCGGGCTCGTCGAGATGAAGCGCTTCGTGACCGCATACGGCGGGCTCCCCGAGACCGTCTCCGGACTCGCCGGCGTCGGCGACCTCGTCGTCACCTGCACCTCCGTCCATTCGCGCAACCACTCCGTCGGCGAGCGCATCGGCCGGGGCGAGAGGGTCGAGGACATCCTCGCCTCGATGCAGATGGTCGCGGAGGGCGTCTGGAACGCGAAAGTCGTCCACGAGATCGCCCAGCGCCTCTGCGTCGAGATGCCGATCTGCGAGCTCGTCTACGCCCTCTGCCACGAGGGCTTCGACTCGAAGAACGCCTGCGCGGCGATGATGAACCGCGCGCTGAAGGCGGAGTGACATGGACTCCGGCCTCCTGCTGATCGTCTCGCTGTTCGCCTTCTCGTTCGGCGCGTGCGTCGCGAGCTTCCTGAACGTCGTCGCCTGGCGCGTCCCGCGCGGCGAGTCCATCGTCTCGCCGCCGTCTCACTGCCCGAAGTGCGGCGCGGCGATCCGCTGGTGGCAGAACGTCCCGATTCTCTCGTGGCTGGCGCTGCGCGGCAAGTGCGCCAGCTGCCGCACCCCGATTTCGCCGCGCTACGTCGTCGTCGAGGCCGTCGGCGGGGTCCTCTTCCTCGCGGCGTTCCTCCAGCTCCGGGACGCCGACTTCGCCAGCCCGCTCGTCGTCCTTCGCCTCGCCGTCACCTGGACGTGGATCGCGCTGATGATCGTCGGCTCGGAAATCGATTTCGAGCACAAGCTGCTGCCGGACTTCACGACCGTCGGCGGCATGCTTCTCGGCGTCCTCTACCACGGCGTCATGAGTCTTTCCCTCTTTTTCAATCCTCCCGCCCATTCGATTATTCGATTATTCGATTATCCGATTATTCATTCTCTCCTCGGCCTTGCCTTCGGCTTCGGTCTTCTCTGGCTGGTGCGCTGCTTCGGATCGAAGGCGTTCGGGCGCGAGGCGATGGGGATGGGCGACGTGTTCCTGATGGGCGCGGTGGGGGCGCTGTTCGGGCCGGTTGCGGTGCTGTTCGCGCTGGTCGTGTCGTCGGTCTTCGGCTCGGCCGTCGGCATCGGGATGGTCGCGCTGTCGAAGACGAAGTTCGGCCGATTCGTCGAGATCCCCTACGGGCCCTACATCTGCCTCGGCTGCCTCTGCTGGATGTTCTTCGGGCCGCAGCTGGTCTCCGCCTACCTCGGAATGTTCCGGTAGGCGGAGGCGCGCGGCGCGGTCAGCGGTCGCGGACGATCTCGTCCTCGACTGCCTCGCACGCTCCGACTGGATCGAAGTAGGTGCGCAGGCGCTGCTCCCGGCAGTAGCGGGTCAGCATGACGCGCTTCTCCTCGCGCGTGACGTGGCGCATCCGCAGCGTCGCCTCCACCGCGCGGCGCTCGGCGTTCCAGGCCATCGGGGCGGAGGCGTCGAGGTCCCAGAGGTCGATCTGCCCGCCGGCCGGGAGTCCGTTCGGCTCCGGCTCCAGCGCGCAGCCGGAGCGTCCGCTCGCCTTCCGCGACCGACGCGCAGCCTGCCGCGAGCGCGGCAAGCGCGGCGGCGCAATGCGCCTTGTGCAGGTTCCCGACGGCGCGAGCGCGTTCATGAGGCGCCCTTCGCTCATGTCTCTCCCTTCGTTGTTCGTTGCCATTGCCCGTCATTATACCACAATGCCGCCGCCGGTGCGCCGATCATGTCGTAATGGGTGTTGATGGTGATGGTGAAAAGGCCCCTACGTCACCTGCCTGCCGGACACCTCTTTCCGCGAGATTCTGCGGCCGCGAAAATGGTATAATGTGCGCAAACGCAGCCACAATGAAAGTCGCCGTCCTCATCCCCTGCTACAACGCCGAGAAGTATCTCGGAGAATGCCTCGACTCGGTGCTCGCGGCCGGGGACAGGCTCGTGCGGACGCAGCCGAAGTCCGCGTTCGACGTCTTCTGCTGCGACGACGGCTCGACGGACGCGACGCGGCGCATCCTGGACGACTACGCCACGAAACACCCTAACCTTCACGTTTCGTCGCACCCGAATCGCGGCGTCTCGGCGACGCGCAACCGCCTGATGGACGAGCTTCCCGCCGACGTCGAGGCGTTCGCGTTCTGCGATGCGGACGACTTTGTCGCGCCGGAAGCCTACGCGGCGCTTGCGGAGGCGATGGCGCGCACCGGCGCCGACGTGGCGGAGATGTGCGGTCCGCCCGGCGGACGCGTCATCGACGACATGTCGGTATTCCTTCTGCGCGGCACGGCGCCGGGCCCGTGGATCAACTGCTGGAACAAGCTCTACCGTCGCGCGTCCGTCGGCGGCGTCCGCTTCCGCGCAGGGCTGGCGTTCGAGGAGGACTTCTACTTCAACTACGAGATCCACGCGAAGATCGCCCGCAAGGTTCTCGTGCCAGGCAGCTACTACACCTACCGCCACAACCCCGACTCCGCGACTGGCTCGCCGGACTTCAACCGCTACTTCGCCTCGGCGTCGACGCGCATCCGCCTTTCGTCGTCCGAGTTCCTGGAGGCGGGACGCATCCCGGCGGAGAAAGTCCCCGCGTTCCGCCGCGAACTGGCGAAGGACGCCTACCGGATGTGCATCCGCAAGAGCCTGAAGAAGAACCGCGATGCGAAAAGCCGCCGCGAGCTGTTCCTCGCGGCGGCGGACTTCTTCGACGAGATGGAGCGCGAGCACGGCTTCCAGCCCGTCGGCCTCAACATCATGCAGAGGCTTCTCTACTTCTTCTGCCGCCGGCGGCTTTACGCGCCCGCGCGCCTGCTCGTCGCGCTGACGTGAGGCGCAAGCCGGCTTTCGGCGCGGCCGGCGGGGCGCGTCACTTCTTCCGCTTTGCCTGAGGCTCCGCGGCGGCTGGGCGGTAGACGACGTGTCCGCTGGCGTAGGTGTCGGCGACGTCGCGGTCGGACACCATGCCCTTGCGCTTCGGCCAGCGTGCCTCGATCGCCGAGCGAAGCGCCGCGGCCGCCGTCTTCTCGTCCACCAGGTCGCGTCCGAGGACGCAGGAGAACCCGCCGGGACCGTCGAAGACGACCTCGTAGTGCAGCTCTCCGGCGTTGACCCCCAGCTGTCCGCGGACGGCCTGCAGGAACGACGCGCCGACGAGATGCGCGATGGCGTCGAGGCGGATCGACATCGGATGCGCCGGCGTCTTGACGCGCGTCGGCGTCCGCTTCGCCGGATAGACCACGCTCGCCCTGTCGCCGCCGCGCTTCGAGGCGACCATCGGGAACCTCTCGCGCAGCGCCTCGAACTGCTTCGCCGTGAGCTTCTCCGGCTTGCATCCGAACGCCTTCATCTCGCCGCGCGAGAACTTGCCGCCGGAGAACGTCGCCTCCACGAACCGCAGCCGAGAGTCCTCCGCCACCGGCAGCGCGATCGTCCACGAGGTCGTCCCCGGCGCGCGCAGGAAGTCTTCCGAGGCCTTCACCTCCTCCGGGGCCTTCAGCACCGAGCCGGAAAACGCCGCCCCGTTGGCCCTCACGAACGACTGCCGCTCCGCCGCCGCGTCCGCCAGCGCCGGGCCGGCCGTCATGGCGGACGCCAGGAGCGTTGCCGCCAATGCGCATCTCTTCATTACGAGTTCCTTTCCTTTTCCTTTTCCGTCAGAGGCTTTCGAGCACTACCGAGTGGCTGCCGGCGGGGTAGTCCTTCGCCGCGGACCCGTCCGGCAGCGTGACTTTCGCCGTCGATCCCTCGGGCACCGTGAAGTCCCAGATCCACTTCTTGCCCTCGTAGCGCCAGGCGCTCTTCGCCAGCCCCTTCGGCGTCACGTATTCGGCGTCGACGAAGCCGAGGCGGCGGTCGGGGACCGGCTTCATCACGATCCGCGTGAAGCCGGGCGCCGACGGGTCTGCGGCGATGCCGGCCGCCGTCTTGTAGATCCACGCCAGAACCGCGCCGTATGCGTAGTGGTTGAACGAGTTCATCCCGGCCGGGCCGAAGCCGTCCTTCTTCGTGTAGCTGTTCCAGCGCTCCCAGATCGTCGTCGCGCCCTGGTCGACCGAGTAGAGCCAGCCGGGGAACTTGTGGTTGAAGAGGAGGTCGTACGCCAGGTCGACCATCCCGTTCTCCGTCAGCGTGTCCATCACGATGGACGTGCCGAGGAAGCCCGTGTGGAGCGTCCCGCCGTTCGCCGCGACGCTCGCCCTGAACGCCGCCACGGTCTTGTCCTTCGCCGCGCCCGAGACGATGCCGGTCCTGAGCGCGAAGAGCATCGGCGTCTGCATCCCGTCGAACGTCGCCTCAAGCGTCCCGTCCGCCGCGAGGAACGTCGCCTTCAGGTAGGCCTTCGCGTTCTCGGACATCTTGCGGTACTTCTCCGCCGCGTCGGCGCGGCCGGTGAGCGCGGCCATCTCGGACATCATCTGCGCGTCCAGCGCCCAGTAGCATCCGCCGAGGTAGTCCCAGTAGCGGACGGCCTCCGGCTTCGGTCCCCACTGTCCGTCCGCGAGCTTGCCGAACGCGGCGTATTCCGGCTTGTAGGGGGCGCTTTCGAGGCGCGTGAGCGAGAGCCAGTCGTTCCACTGGTAGTTGCGGCATTCGTCCTTGATGTTCGCCGTCGCGTACTTCGTCTCGTTGACGCGGCCGACGAACTTCTCCATCGCCGCCCAGTTCTCGTCCACGATCTGGCGGTCGCCGTATTGCTTGAGCATCTGGTAGGGGACGATCACGCCGGCGTCGGCCCAGCCGAGGCGCATCGGCTCGTTGCCATACTGCGCTAGCGGCGCGACGCCGGGGAAGCCGCCGCGGTGGTCCTGGCAGTCGCGCTCGTCGCGCATCCACTTGCGCAGGAAGTCGTAGACGTCAGCGTTGAACGTCGCGGCCTCGCAGAACACCTGCGTGTCCGCCGCCCAGCCGAGCCGCTCGTCGCGCTGCGGGCAGTCCGTCGGCACGGAGAGGTAGTTCGACAGCTGCCCCCACCAGACGTTGGCGACCAGGCGGTTCACGTCCTTGTCGCCGGTGAGAATCGAGCCGCGCTCCATCTCGCGGCGGATGGACGTCACCGGCACGCTCTCGAAGCGCTCGACGACGACCGGGGCCGTCGCCGTCACGGACACGTAGCGGTATCCGAAGAAGGTGAAGCGCGGCATGTATTCCTCGACCGCCCGGCCGGCGAAGGTGTAGCGGACGAGCCGCCCGTTCTCGTGGCCGGAGCGCAGGTTGACGCGGTAGACGCTTCCTTCCGGCCCGTCGTTGCCCCGTGACTTGAGCCCGCCGTCGTCGTTGAGCATCTCGGCCGGGAGCGCGGTCAGCGTCGTCCCCGCCGGCGCGGAGAAGCGGAAGCGCGGGACGGCCGCCGCGTTCTGCCCGAAGTCGACGACGAGGGTCTCGCCCTTGCCGATCTCGAACGGGCCCTCCGGCGCGAACTCGCGCACCACCTTCACCTTGCCGAACGCCTTGTCGGACGCCCCGTCGACTCCCTTCCAGGCGTATGCCTTCACCGGGCGGAGCGCGATGTCCTCGCGCAGATACACCTCCGCGCCGTCCGTCGGCAGGATCTCGCCCTTGAACTCCTCGTTGACCTCCGGCCTGCCGAACGCCGCCCACACGGCGCGGTCGCAGCCGGACGGCTCGCGCGCGTCGTAGACCTCGCCGTCGAAGATCGCCGCCTCCTTGACCGGGCCGGCGACGCCGGCCTTCCATTCGGCGGCGTCCGTGCCGACGCGGCGCTTCGTGCCGTCGGCGAACGTCAGCTCCAGGACGCCGCGGAACGCGCTCTTCCTGCCGTGGAAGTTGACGATCTTGTCGCGCCACCAGCCGGCGGACACCTCGGCGGCGAAGACGTTCTTCTCCCCCTTGGCGCGGCGCATGGCGTCGGTGACGTCATAGGAGAACGAATACTTCGTCTTCCTGTTGTGGGTGAAGCCGGGCTTGAGGAACTCGTCGCCGATGCGGCGCCCGTTGACGTAGATCTCGTAGACGCCGAGGCCGGCCGTCGTCCAGACGGCGCCGACGACCTCGCCGTCGTTGGCGAGCTCGCGCACAAACCAGCTGACGCCGGGCGCGGCGCGGAGCCCGCCGTTGTGGGTCGAGCCGTTCCAGCCCGCCGTCTTCGCGTCGGCGGCGGATATCCACGCCGACCCTTCCAGGGCGTCCCCCGCCGCGCGGAGGTCCCCGGCCACGCACCCGGCGGCGCAAAGCGCCGCCGCCAACGTCTTGTCTATCGTTCCCATGTCGGGCATTATACCATAAAGCCGCGATGCGCGACACGACTGGGCGCGTGCGGCTGTAATGGGTGATAAGACAAAATCAAAATTACCCCCTTGCGCGGCGTCGGCGATTTATGATATACTACACACCTGTTCGCCACAAACGGCGGGCTTGCTCTTTGAAAAGCGGATGCTTGAGAAACGTGTCTCTGGAAGAGACACGGAACAGTTTAGAGAATGTTTGTGTGGAGCGGAACTCTAATTCTTTTTTCTGAGAGTTTGATTCTGGCTCAGAACGAACGCTGGTAGCGTGGATTAGGCATGCAAGTCGAACGGGATCGGGAGGGTAGCAATATTCTTCCGTGAGAGTGGCGGA
>CAVCXQ010000031.1:0-9295 GCA_963606275.1 uncultured Muribaculaceae bacterium
GAGAAGGTCAAGGACGCGCTCGAGGTCGGCCAGGAGGTCGAGGCCCGCGTGGTCAGGGTCGACCGCGCAGACCGCCGCATCGGGCTGTCCATCCGCGCGATGGGCATGACCGACGACGAGATCAAGGCGCTCGAGGCCGAGGCCGCGGGCGAGGAGCACCAGGCGGTCACCGCGTCGAGCGCGGGCGGCGAGAACCTCGGCGGGCTTTCCGCCGCGTTCGACAACGCCTTCGCCAACGTCGAGTGGCAGCCCGGCAACTGAGAACGTCAAGCGAAAGGAACTCGAAAATGTCCAGAGTCTGCGAAATCTGCGGCAAGGGCCCGTCCGTGGGCAACGTCGTCGTGCGCAAGGGCTCGCCCAAGTACAAGGGCGGCATCGGCCTGCACACGACCGGCATCACGAAGCGGCGCTTCCTGCCCAACCTCAAGTCCGTCCGCACCACCGACGGCAAGGGGAACACCAAGCGCATGCGCATCTGCACGCGCTGCCTGAAGGCGGGCAAGGTCGTCAAGGCCTAGACCGCCGCGCCAGGCGCGACAAGACGGGCGGCCCCGGAGTCTTCTCCGGGGCCGCTCCCTTTGTCGGACGGTTCGCCTTGTGTTATGTTTTCACTACGGAAACAACGGAAAAGAACGGAAGAAAACGGAACCTGGCAGCCCGCCTGAACCGCCCGCTCGAAACACGTGGCCGATTATACGGTTTCTCGCCCACTCGCGCTCTTGGGGTTTCAAGTAGACTCCAAACAGCCGTGTCACGTTCGAGGCATTGTTTGGGTAGGGCGCGGCGTCATCGACGCGCCGCTTTGAGTGATGGATATCGCGACAATCGCGTTTGTCTCTATTGAGCGACAAGAGTTGACTCTCGCCGCAGACCTTCCGTTCACATTCTTCAACCGAGGCGCGGCTTTCTCGCTATCATCAACGAGCGTCAATTGAACGCTCGGGAAACCGAGTGGCGAAAAAGCCGCATAATAGGCCGCGTTCGTCTTCGGCGGTTGGGTTGGACTGTTCCGTCTCCTTCCGCAGATTCCTGCGCTTTCCGTAGTAAAAAACGGCTGGCAAGTGGGCAGACCGTCAAGCGAGTGTAAAGGTTATTTTAACGCCGCCTAAGCACTAGGCACCAAGCACCAGGCACCAAGCACTAGGCACTAGTAGTGGAGTCGGTTGCGAAACTCTCATTTTCCTTCTTTCGCGTTCGTCCTGTCGCTTGCCTACGCGCGGTCGCTCTGCGTCCCTGACCGCGATCGCGACGTTCGTCACCGCTTCGGTGTCGGCGAACTCGCTCGGAGGCTGTTCAGCGACCCGCGCGGCCTTCGCCAACAGTGGCGACGCGGACAGCGACACCGCCGCAAGAAACAGGCTACGCACCATTTTCATCCCCGACACCTCATCGTTGGCTTTTAGCGCACCGTGCTGACATAGTCGTTCGGCTCGGCTGGGAACACGACTCGACGGCGCTCCTTGCAGTCACTCTTCAGCTGCTCTCGAGACCGAAGCGGACGACCAAGCCAAACCTCCATCTTGCCTTTTATGAGATTCCACCCTTCCTCTGACATCTGCTTCTTTCTGACGAGGAAAAGGCATTCCATGTCGTTGAGCTGCGCCTCGAAGTCCTCTATGCCGGCATGGCATATCCGATACAGCGCGTTCCTGTCCGCATCGGATGCCGGACAGCCGCTGTCGGCGACGGTGCGCGTCCGCCCAGCCTCCGACTTCACCCGCAGAATCTGCGATTTCCACCAGTCGAACCGCTTCATGCAGATTTCATACGCCACAGTCCAGCCATCGTCATCATGTGGGACTGCGTTCGCGATCATCTCGGACACGCGCAGCACCGCGTCCATCGCACGCGCCTGGCGTTCGAGCGGCAGGCCGTCGAGGTTCGCGGAGAAAAGCCGCCCTACGAACTCGTTTCGGCATTCGCGACGCTGCTCCTCCGTCTGGAGCTGGTCGATCAGCCGGACGCCCGCCCGATAGTCAGGCAGTCGCCGGTCGGCGGATTCGTATGCGTCGGCAAGCCTATGCAGTTCTCGCCGGACGACAGCCGTCTTGTCGCGCTCGCAGCCGACTATCGCCGCCAGGGTCGCAATGACCGCCACAATATGCTTCATAAGCCTCCTTCGTTTCCGATGCCGTTGCAATAAGTTGTCCCGTCAACGCCGCGCTCGCCTCGAGATTCGTCGTTCCGGCGTCATTGCTGACGAATGTCGCCGCCGCCTTGGGTTGATTGCCGCCGCCTGCCTTCCCCTCGTACACGATTCGCGTGCTAAAAGTCTCGTTCGAGTCAAGCCTCCGCGAGAACGGAAGCGACAGGCCGGAGACCTTCGACAGTCGTGACAAGCCGTCGAGCTCAAACGTTGCGATGCCGCCACTCGCTCCGCCGTTAGCCGAACACACAAGCGTCGTCCGCGTCGATCTTCTTGGGATGGACGTCCCTTCGGACGATTCGTATTCGTCCTCGAAGATGACCGCGCCCTTCGAGAAGCTAACCGACACGCTCGCCGGCTCCGCCTCTTGCGGAGGCCCGCCGCTCGGCAGGCATCCGCACGTGCCTCCGACGCAGGCGATGCGGAAGCCCTCGTATCGGAAGAAGCCAATCGCCGAGCAACCCGTGCAGCAGCAGTCACCGCCTGCGCACAGAAATGAATGCGAACCGTCCTTGAACGCCACCCCGCAGCAGGAATTCGTCCAGAAGAACGTCCCGACAAGGCTTGACGGACTGACCGCCATTCCGAACGAAGCGCCATGGCCGTCCGCAAGCGTAACCGCCGCCGTCCCGCTCTTCTGCGCCGAGACCGTCGCCACGCCGACCGCGAAGACGAGCGCCGTCTGCGTTGTCCTCGACAGCGACAAGAAGCGACGCGACAGCTGCGCAGCGGGCCTCCGCAGCGCGACGACGAGCCACGCGGCGAAGGTCGTCGTCACGCAGGCCAGCAGAAGCATTGTGAGCAGAGCGTTCATTGTCGGCAACGAAGATTCATCTCATCGCCGCCGATTATACCATAACTCTTGCCAGATGCGTCGGCGGCGCGTTTCGTGGCGATGGTTTCCCGACGATACGGGAAGGGCGCGGATATGGTATAATTCGCGGCATGAAGAAGCCTATGTTGTTTTTGACGGCGGACTGATGCGGGGGGCGTCCATAGACGAGGGGCGTCCGAGGAGGACGTGCTTCACGTTCGAGCTCGCGAACGACCAGCAGGAGCTGCTGCTCGGCGTGATGCTCGGCGGCAACTACCGCCGCCGCGAAGTGCCGTATTCCCTCTGGTCGGTCGAGGGCGACGGCTTCAACGCGACGCTCTACGAAAAGGAGAAGCACGGCAGGCGCAAGCTCTGCGTTCAGGGCTCGGCGGCGCAGGACTTCGTGGAGTTCCAGCTCGAGCCCAAGGGCGTCGTGCCGGTGTCGCTCGGCTACGAGAAGGTGCTCTCGCCGGAGCTGTTCTCCGCCCACGCCGGCAGCGACGAGTCAGGGAAGGGCGACTACTTCGGCCCCCTCGTGGTGTGCTGCGCGTTCACCGACGAGCGGCTTTCCGACGAGATGGCGAAGCTGGGGGTGAAGGACTGCAAGCAGATGTCCGACAAGGCGGTGCTGTCCGTCGGCTCCGCGCTGCGGCGGCTTCTCGGCCCTGACGGCTACGCGGTGGTGAAGCTCGGCCCCGCGGCCTACAACCGGCTCTATGCGAAGATCAGGAACGTCAACCGGCTGCTGGCGTGGGCGCACGGGACGGCGATCGAGGAGCTGCTGACCAAGCGGCCCGGGTGTCCGCGCGTCGTCGTCGACCAGTTCGCGCCGACGGAGGCGACCGTCCGCCGCGCCCTGAAGGAGCGCGGCAGGAAGGCGAAGGTCGAGCAGCGTCACAAGGCGGAGAGCGACGTCGCGGTCGCCGCTGCGTCCGTCATCGCCCGCGAGCTGTTCATGCGCGACGTGCTTAAGATGGGCGAGGAGGTGTTCGGGCCGGCGCCGGCGGACGGCGCGGAGGCGCGGCGGACGGTGCCGATGGGCTCTTCCGACCCGCGGGTCCGGGCTCTCGCCGAGGAGATGGCGCGCGCCCACGGGCCGACGTGGCTCATGAACCACTGCAAGGCGCATTTCAGGACTACGGACAAGGTGCTGGCGGCGTGCGGGCTCTCGCGCGACGACCTGCCGCCGGAGGGGCGCGTCGCCTCGAAGGCTGTCCGCGACGACGGCGACGGCAAATCCAAGGACAAAGAGAAAGAGGAAAAGGAGGATTGAAGATGTCAGAAGAGGCGAAGGCGAGATTCGCGGTCCCGGAGGACCTGAAGGACTGGTACGCGATCTCGTGTCCGGTGAAGGGGCAGCGGTTCGACGCGCGGACGCTTGCGCTGCTGGACTCCGACGGCGACGGGCGCATTCGCTCCGACGAGGTTAAGGCGGCCTTGGCGTTCCTCGCCGGGAATGGCGTTTCGGTCGACGACCTCTTCGGCGACCACGCGGCGGACGAGGCCGCGCTCGCGGAGAACCAGGCGAAGCAGTCCGACCTGGAGAAGGTCGAGGCGACGGAGGCGGAGAAGGCGGCGGTCGCGGAGTGGGAGGCGAAGGGGCGCGAGGCGTCCGTCGCCGTCTGCGGCGAGGCGACTGCGGACGCGGAGGCGGCCCTTGCGGCGGTGGAGCCGGTCGTGGACGCGTTCTTCACGCCGCCGGACGACCTTCCGCTGGTGACGGAGGAGCCGGACAAGGCGCTGCCGCTCCGCGACCATCTCAACCCGAAGCACCTGGAGGCGGTGCTGGCGTTCGCGGAGAAGTGCGTGAAGCCAGTGCTCGGCGAGAGGGAGACGCTGACGCGGATGGACTGGAAGGCGGTCAAGGCGGCGTTCGCGCCGTTCCGGGAGTGGCGCGCGGCGAAGCCGGCGCTGCACGCGGAGGCGAAGGACGCGCTCGTCGAGGAGGAGCGGCTGCTGCGCTACCGCATCCACCTCGGGGAGTTCCTGCAGAACTACGTGACGATGGACCGCCTCTACGACGCGAACGACCTGGCGATCTTCCAGACCGGGGTGCTGCGCATCGACGGCAAGGAGCTTAACCTATGCTTCCATGTGGAGAGCGAGGCGGCGCACTCCGCGCTCTCCGGCAAGTCGGAGTGCTGCGTCGTGTACCTGAAGCTGTCGCGTCCGAAGGACGCGGCGGAGCGGTCGGTCTGCGCGGTGGTGACGGCGGGGACGATCGGCGGGCTCTACGTCGGCAGGAACGGCGTGTTCTACGACCGCGACGGGAGCGACTGGGAGGCGGTGGTCACGAAGGTGGTAGAGGCGCAGGTGTCGCTGGCGGAGGCGTTCTGGTCGCCGTGGCGGAAGCTTGGCGCGGGCGTGGCGGACGCGGCGAAGAAGTTCCTTGGCGACCGCCAGGCGAAGTCGGTGGAGCGGGTGCAGAAGGGCGCGGAGTCGGCGCAGGCCGGCGGCGCGGCGCTTGCGAGCTCGGTGGCGGCGATCGGCATCGGCGTCGGCATGGTCGGCGCGGCGGTGGCGTCGCTGGCGGCGGCGGTGCGCGGCATGGGCCCGTGGCAGATCCTGGCGGCGGTGCTCGCCGCGGTGCTGGCGGTCTCGCTGCCGAGCGCGGCGCTGACGTGGTTCAAGCTGCGCCGCCGCGACCTCGGCGCGATCCTCAACGCCTCCGGCTGGGCGGTCAACCGCCAGATGCGCTTCTCGATGGCCAGGGCGCGCGGCTTCACCAGGTGCGCGAAGTCGTCCGGCGCCTGGGTCTACGCGCTGCTCGTCGCGCTCGTCCTCGCGCTCCTCGGCTGGACGGCCTGGGGAATCTACAGGGCGCGCGCGGCGGAGGCGCGCAGCTGCGGCGCAGACGCCGCGCCGGCGGCGGAGACCGCCGCCGCGCAGTCGGCGGCGGCTCAGCAGGGACAGGATCTCGAAAACAAAGGAGAAACGAAATGAAGGAAAGACAGGAGTTGGAAAGGGCGTCCTCCCGCGCTGCGGCGCGGGCGGGCTTCACGCTCGTCGAGCTGCTGGTGGTGGTCGCCATCATCGGCATTCTCGGCACGATCGCCGTGCAGAACGTCGTCGGCCACATCGCGTCGACGCGCATCACCACGGCGGAGCAGGGCGTGGTCGCGCTCCAGGAGGCGTGCACGTCCTACTACATCAAGAACAAGAAGATGCCGTCGTCGCTCGAGCAGCTCGTGGATGGCGACGACCCCATCCTCGACAGCGACAAGGGCCTCTACGACCCGTGGGACAACAAGTATGAGATGGAGGTCAAGGGCAAGCGCGTCGTCATCGTCTCGCTCGGCGAGGACGGCGTGAAGGGCACCGAGGACGACATCCGCAGCGACAAGAAGCGGAAGAAGGAATGAGCGACATGACGCAGCGCGCGGGCAGGGCCGCGGCCCTGCTGGTCTCCGCCATGTTGGCGTCCGCCGCCGGCGCGAGCTGGTACTGGCCGTTCGGCGGGGACGACGACGGGCAGGGCGAGAAGTCGCCTCCGCGACTTTCCGAGCTGATGGAGCCGGCGTCGCTGCTGATCGACGAGGCGACCGACCTCGCCGAGGACGGCAAGCGCGAGGAGGCCATCGAGAAATACCGCGAGGCGCTCGCCGCGCTGGACGAGGTGGAGGCCTCGAACCGCGAGCGCGCCGACAAGCCGGAGTTCGCCACGCTGCGCAACAAGCGCGCCTACGTGAACGCGACCATCGACTCGCTGCTGCTGGCGCAGGCGCAGTCCAACGCGCGCGCCGTCGCCGTCAGCGACACCACCGCCCTGGAGAAGAAACTCGCCGACGAACGAGCCGGGAAGGAAAAGGATGCGCAGTCGCCGAGCGCCGCCGCGCAGTCGCCAAAGACGTCGCCGGTCGCCGAAGCGCAGTCGCCAAAGACGTCGCCGGTCGCCGCCGCGCAGTCGCCAAAGACGTCGCCGGTCGCCGCCGCGCAGTCGCCAAAGACGTCGCCGGTCGCCGCCGCGCAGTCGCCAAAGACGTCGCCGGTCGCCGCCGCGCAGTCGCCAAAGACGTCGCCGGTCGCCGCCGCGCAGTCGCCAAAGACGTCGCCGGTCGCCGCCGCGCAGGAGCAGAAGCAGTCGCCGAACGCCGCCGCGCAGGAGCAGAAGCAGGAGCCGGCGCCAGCCGAGGCGACTGCTGCGACTGCGCAAGGCGGCTCGGCGAGGCGGCAGGCGCCCCTCTCCCTCCGCGCGCAGGCGATGGCGGACATCGCGGCGGGCGACTGCGACGCCGCCGCGCTGGTCGTCGCCGAGATGCTCGCGGCGACGCCGGACGGCGTGGCGGCCCTCAACCTGAAGGCCGCCCTGGAGACCGCGCGCGGCGACTTCCGCGCCGCCGAGGCCGCGCTCGACCGCGCCATCAGCGTCCACCCGCGCAGCCACTTCGCCTACTACAACATGGCGCGGATGATCATGCAGTCGCGTCCGTCCGACCGCGGCGCCGCCCGCCGCTACTACGACACCGGGCGGAGCGTCGGCGGCCCGCGCGACGAAAAGCTCGAGGAGACACTGAAATGACCGCCGCCCTGATCGCCAGCCTGCTGATCGCCACCAACGCCACGCCCGCCGCGCTCGTCGCCGAGTGCCGCGCCATGGTCCCGGCGGACGTCGAGCTCTCCGGACGCCTCGTGCTGCGCAACCGCCGCGGCGTCGTCAAGGCCGAGCACTCCTACGTGCTGACCCGCGCCGCCGGCAAGACCTCGCTCTCCGTCGACGGCGCCCCTTACGCCAGGCCGGACGCCGCAGCCGCCGACGCCGGCATCCTCGGCACCGACGTCACCTGGAGTGACCTCTCGCTCGACTACCTCTGGTGGGACGACGCCTCGTTCGACGACGAGCGCGAGGGCGAGACCGTCCACGGACAGGTCTGCGCCGTCGTCGTGCTGAAGAAGGGCGAGCGGACGGTGCGCGTCTGGATCGACCGCAAGACCGGCTGCCTCATGCAGGCCGAGGAGTTCGCCGGCGACCGCCGGATCCGCCGCCTCTGGGGCGCCCGCCTCAAGAAGTTCGGCGAGCGCTGGATGGCCAACGTCATGGAGGTCGAGACCGTCGGCTCCGGCCACCGCACCAAGATCGTCGTAGAGACTCTCAAATGAAAGGACACGCCAAATGAAGATTCTGGTTACCGGCGGCGCCGGCTACATCGGCAGCCACACCGTCGTCGAGCTCCTCGACGCCGGCCACGAGGTCGTCGTCGTGGACAACCTCTGCAACAGCTCGCGCAAGTCGCTCGCCCGCGTGAAGAAGATCGCCGGCAAGGCCCCGACGTTCTACAAGGCCGACATCCGCGACGCGAAGAAGCTCAACGCCATCCTCGACAAGGAGGCCCCGTTCTCCGCGACCATCCACTTCGCCGCGCTCAAGGCCGTCGGCGAGTCGACCAAGATCCCCCTCAAATACTACAACAACAACCTCGGAGGCACGTTCACGCTGCTGCAGTGCCTCGCCGACCACGGCTGCAGGAACATCGTGTTCTCGTCGTCCGCGACCGTCTACGGCGAGCCGAAGTCCGTGCCCATCCGCGAGGACTTCCCGACCCCCGGCTGCACCAACCCCTACGGCTGGACGAAGCTGATGATGGAGCAGGTGTTCAAGGACGTCCAGAAGGCCGACCCGTCGTGGAACGTCATCCTGCTGCGCTACTTCAACCCGATCGGCGCCCACAAGTCGGGGCTGATCGGAGAGGACCCGGCGGGCATCCCGAACAACCTGCTGCCCTACGTCGCGCAGGTCGCCGTCGGCCGCCGCCAGGAGCTGAACGTCTTCGGCGACGACTACCCGACGCCGGACGGCACCGGCGTGCGCGACTACATCCACGTCGTCGACCTCGCGCTCGGTCACCTGAAGGCGATCGAGAAGCTCGAGCGCGAGCCGAAGCTCGGACTCAAGGTCTACAACCTCGGCACCGGGCACGGCTACTCAGTCCTGCAGGTCGTCAAGGCGTTCGAGAAGGCGTCCGGCCGCCCGGTGCCCTACATGATCTGCCCGCGCCGTCCCGGCGACATCGCCGAGTGCTGGGCCGACCCGTCGCTCGCCGCGCAGGAGCTCGGCTGGAAGGCCGAGCGCGGCATCGACGAGATGTGCGCCGACTCCTGGAACTGGCAGCGGCGCAACCCCTACGGATACTCCGGCAAGAAGGACGCCTAGCGCTCCGAAAGGGTCGATGGCCGACGACGACATCCTGGACGCCGTGCTGGACGGGCTGGCGGACGAGCTGGAGCTCGAACGCGAGCTCGGCGTCCGCGCCGTCGAGATCGACCGGGAGGCGCTAGAGGTCTCGAATAATCGAATAATCAAGAATAATCGAATAATCGAATCGAAGGAGCGTCCTGAC
>CAVCXQ010000032.1:0-9293 GCA_963606275.1 uncultured Muribaculaceae bacterium
TTCGCGGTGGCGGCGGCGCAGTGCATCTCCGGCGACGTGGTGGCGAACTCGAAGAAGGCGGAGAAGGACAAGATCAACCAGCGGCGTGCGGGCTTTGGCACGGGGGCGACGGCGAAGCTCGTCCCGGTGGCTACGGCCGTCGGCGCCCTGAACGAGACGGTCGGCAAGGCCGTCGGCGTCGCAATCTACCATTGAAAGTTTGATATAATGCGCGCCAGTTCCATTCAGGAGGGATTTCCTATGTTCGAGCCAATTCCGTTTGAGCGAGAGAAGCACGTCTACCGGTGCGACGAGTTCAGCGAACTCCTGAAAGACGCCGTCCGCTTCTTTCACGGAACGCCGGTCTGCAGGTTTCCTCCGGAAGAGCGCTTTCCCGGAGCGGGCGTCTATGCCCTGTATTACGTCGGGAAGTCGGGAATCTACGGCAAGTTCGGACTGGAAATCAACCGCGAAGAGTATCGGCTGCCGATTTACGTCGGGAAGGCCGAGCCGTCCGGCTGGCGGCAGAGCCGAAGCGCAAGTTCCGAAAAGCCGAGCAACAAGCTGTTCGAGCGCCTTGTCCAGCACTCCCGAAACGTGGCAAGCGCAAAGAACCTCAAGTTGTCCGACTTCGCCTGTCGCCTGATGATTCTCGAAGGCCCTGTCGAGGCGATGATCGCCTCGGTCGAGGCGTCGCTCATCGCCATGCACCGTCCGCTGTGGAACAGCGTAATCGACGGGTTCGGAAACCACAATCCCGGCAACAAGCGCTTCACGGGCATGACGACGCAATGGGACGCCCTGCATCCGGGACGCGCGTGGGCGAAGAAGATGTCCGGGGAGATGCCGGACGTCAAGTTGCTGAACCGCCGCGTCAAGGACTACCTGACCGGGACGCGATGAGAGGTCTTCGATGAGGAGCCTGGAGCTGTTCAGCGGATGCGGAGGCCTGGCCAAGGGACTTGAGCAGGCCGGGTTCGAGCACTGCGCGTTCGTCGAGTTCAACAAGTGGGCGTGCGAAAGCCTTCGCGCCAACTTCAATCCGGCGCTCGTGCACGAAACGGACGTCCGCGCATTCGACTTCGCGTCCGTCGGCGCGGTCGACCTGATTGCCGGCGGCCCTCCGTGCCAGCCGTTCTCCCTGGGCGGACTCTCGCGCGCCGACGCGGACTCGCGCGACATGTTTCCTCAGGCCATCCGCGCAATCCACGAACTGGCGCCGCGCGGGTTCGTCTTCGAGAACGTCAAGGGGCTGTTGAGGAAGAGTTTCGCCGACTATTTCGAGTATGTCGTCCTGCGCCTGACGTTTCCAGAGCTCGCGCCGTCCTCCGGCTCGGACTGGCGCGAGCACCTTGTCCGGCTGCGCGGCGTGGACTTCGTCGGCTACGGAGGCCTGAGATACGACGTGCAGTATCGTCTCATGAACGCCGTAGACTACGGAGTGCCGCAGAACCGCGAGCGCGTGTTCATCGTCGGGCTCCGGCACGACCTCGGGCTGCGCTGGCAGTGGCCGGCGAAGTCCGCCGGACGAAAGACGGTTGCGGACGCCATCGGCCGGCTGCCGGACGCGCGGCGGGACAACGGACTGGGCGATCATGTCTTCGTGGGCGGCGCGAGGGAATATCCCGGACACACGGGAAGCGACTACGACAAGCCCAGCAAGACCATCAAGGCCGGCGTGCACGGCGTCCCGGGCGGCGAGAACATGATCCGGTTTCCCGACGGCTCGCTGCGCTACATGACCGTGCACGAGGCCAAGCTCATCCAGACGTTCCCCGACGACTACCGCATCTGCGGCTCGTGGGGCGAGGCGCTGCGGCAGATCGGAAACGCCGTTCCCGTACGGTTGGCAAAGCTGATGGGCGAACAGATGATGCAGGCCCTTGGCGCAGGGAAGCGGCGCGGAGCTCGGCAAGCCCCAAGCGGGAACGAACCTGAAGCCGAGACCTTCCGCGTCGCGCTTTGAACGAAAACCTCACATGAAGCCACGGAGGCACGGAACAGGATTGAGTTTGAGGAGCGAGAAATGGAAAAGTCGAGAGAAAAGGTGCTTTGGAGGCTGTTGGCGCGGCGGCTGAGGTCGGCGCGGGGGACGGCTTACATCGAGTTCGCCGCCATGGCCCCGATCTTCCTCATCGCCGTCCTCTTCGCGGCGGACTTCACCCGCGTCCTCTACGTCGAGCAGCAGGTCGACATCGCGACTCGCGCGCTCTGCGACGTCGAGTGCCACCTCCGCCCCGGCGCCAGGAAATGCCCCGGCCTGCCGGCGAAGCGCGTCGTCCGCACGTATCTCGCCGAGGCGCTGGCGAAGGAGGGACTCGTCGCGCGGGACGCGGGCGGCAAAGTCCTGACGAATGGAGGCACGCGGGCCGACCGGATGCGCAGCGTCTACTGCAAGGGCTCGGTCGACAAGCAGACGGGTCCCGTCCACGATCTCATCAACACGGTCAGCGACTTCATGAACGGCAAGTCGAAAAGCAAGTTCTTCGATTTTGTCGGGAGGTTTCTCGGCACGGCCGTCGACTTCGTCACCATGAAGACGGGACGCTACGTGACGGAGGTGTTCCCGACGGACAAGGTCGTCAAGACGTCGGTGAGCGTCCTCGTCCGCCCGGTGGTCCCCGGCCATGCCTTCACGCTCTTCGGGCGGCGGCGGGGAGGCAACTCGAACTCGATGCTCATCGTCAACGCCGCGCCGAACGGCAAGGGCCAGCGCGTCCGCTACTACTGCCACATGCCGTCGATGGACACGGCGACGGTGGCGCCATTTACGGACATCCGGCAGAGAATCGCACCCATTTTCGGGAAATGGCTGAAGTGACGAAATGGATGCAGTGACGCGAGAGAGGCTGAAGAGAGCCGCCATGACCGCCGCCGCGCTCGCGGCGACGGTGGGCGCGGTATGGCTCATGCGCGTCGGCGCCAGGTCGCTGGCGGACGGCTTCGTCGCCGGCGAGGCGTCCGGCGGCGCCGTCGTGCCGTCCCGTTTCTTCGCGCCGCGCAAATACGACCTCACGACGCTCGTCCCCGAGCCGCTGCGGCTCAACGTCAGCGGAATCGCGGCGCACATCTCCCGCACCGTCCTGCCGATGCCGCTCGAGCAGGCGATCAAGGTCGGCGAGAACGAGGCGCGCGCGAAGGGCTGGGAGCCGATGGACCTGCCGCTCGCCTACCGCCTTGCGACGCTGGAGGGACTCGGCGGACTCTACGCGACGCCCGACCGCCGGATCGTCCGCCGTACGCACGCCGCCCTCGCGTCCGGCGGAACGGTGCGCGAGGACTTCGAGCTCCCGGTCGGGGCGCTCGCGGACTCCAAGCGGGAGATGACGTTCGCCGAGGTCGTCGGGCTGAACGCCGACGCGCTCCTGGAGAAGCTCCCCGGCGTCCTGCGCGACGTGCAGGTGGCGCGTCCGTTCTACACCCAGTTCACCGCGCACGCGGACGGCGCGGCGTTCATCGTCGCCGGGGTCTCCGACCGGGAGGAGTCGGCCGTGCGCCGGCAGCTCGTCCTCGCCTACGCCCGCGAGGGGTGGAAGCCGTCCGCCGAGATTCCGAACGCCTGGGTCAAGGCGAACCTCACGGCGACGTGGGACGTCTCGCCGCACGAGCCCGGCGTCGGCGTCGTGGTGTCCGTCCGGTATTCGGACGACGAAGTCCTCTTGGAAAGAAAGGAAAACGAAAATGACGAACAGCAACCAGACTAAGCTGGCGGTGGTTGCCGCCGTGCTCGCAGGACTCTTCGCGGCGGTCGCCGTGAACAAGTACGTCAAGACGAAGACGGCCGTCGTGCCGACGCCGACGGTCAACGTCCTCGTGGCGACGATGGAGATCAAGCCGGGCGGCGAGATCGGGCCGGAGATGCTCTCGGCGACGCCGATCCCGCTCTCCGCCCTCTCGAACACGCACATCACGCTGCCGTCGGCGGACGACGCGACGTACGAAAAGGCGATGGCCGACGTGCAGGCGAAGCTCGTCGGGCGCAAGGCGAAGCGGCTCGTCGCCGCCGGCACGCCGATCTTCTGGATGGACGTCGACACCGAGCCAAAGGCTCCGTTCGCCGACCTCATCGGCGACGACCACCGCGCCGTCACGCTGTCCGTCGATTCCGTCTCGTCCGTCAACGGCTTCATCCGCCCCGGCAGCCGCGTGGACGTGGTGCTGACGGCGAGCGAGTCGGCGATGGGGCTCCTGACGGGCGCGGCCGCGCGCGGCGAGCGCGACGCGGTCGTCTCGTCCGTCATCCTCCAGAACGTGCCGGTGATCGCGGTCGGGCGCAGCTACGAGCTGGACGTCGACGAGGGCTCCTACAGCTCGATCACGCTCAACCTGCCGACGCGCGCGGCGATCATGATGATCCAGGCGCGCTCGATGGGCCAGATCACCTACATGCTCCGCAACGTCCGCGACACGAAGACCGAGCGCGACCGCAACCGCCTGACGGTCTCGCCCGGCGCGAGCTTCGGCGACGCCGTGCGCAGCTTCTGACGCGAACAAAGACACGAAGAAAGGACGCAAGGCGATGAAGAACAGGCTCATCATCCTCGGCGCGGCGCTCCTGGCGGCCGCCGCGCTCCCCGCAGAGGGGCTCCGCCGTCTGCCCGGCCTCACGGTCGTCGAGGGCGCGAGCGCCGACGTCAAGGCCGACGCCGCCGTCAGCCTCAAGTGCTCCAACACCGCCGTCGCCTCGGCGCTGCCGCCGGACGGCGGACGCACCACCGTGACGGGCGTCAAGATCGGACAGGCCGAGATCACGTTCGTCGACGTCCAGGGCCCGTTCGCCGTCCTGCCGGTCACGGTCGTGCCGCCCTACTGGCAGACGCTCCAGGAGTTCTTCTCCGACGACCCGGAGGTGTCCGTCTCGGTGAGCGGCGACAAGGTGATCGTCAGCGGCGCGACGGCGAACCCGGAGACGCTGCGCCGCGTCGAGCAGTCGAAGGCGTTCGACCCCTCGCGCATCATCTCGCAGGTCACGTTCTCCGCGCCGTCCATCGCGACGCTGCTCGGCACCTACCTCCGCCACGTCGGCTACTCGAACGTCGCGGTCAAGGCCGTCGGCAACGAGATCTGCCTCTCCGGGCGGCTCTACGACCGGCAGTCGATCGCGAACGCCGAGGCGCGCGCGAAGGAGTTCCTCAAGGACTTTCCCGGCATCGGGCTGAACCGCGACGCGCTCCAGATCGCGCGCCAGAAGATCGTCCTCGACGTCGAGATGCTTGAATACAGCGTCACCAAGGCGCGCAACCTCGGCGTCCAGACGCCGACTTCCGTGACCGGCGAGTTCTCCGGCGGCATGGACTACAACTTCACCTCCGGCGGCTCGTCGTCCTCCGACGCCACTTCCGGCGCGAGCGGCGCGTCCGCCGCGTCCTCCGCCTCCGGCGACGGCGGCTCCTCCGGCGGGCGCCAGGAGACCTGGACGAGCAACGCGAAGATGAGCATCTCCGGCGTCCGCGCCACGATCAACATGCTCAAGCAGAACGGCGCGGCGAAGACCGTCTACCGGACGTCGCTCGCCACGCAGTCCGGCGAGGAGGTCGAGTTCCAGAACGGCGGCACCATCCACCGCAACACGACCGGCACGTTCACCAGCGGCGACCTGAAGACGATCGAATACGGCTTCATCGTCAAGGCGACGCCGCTCATCGTCGACGGGGAGCTGGTGAATCTCTCGCTCGACCTCGACAACAAGATGCCCGTCAACTACACCCCCGGCGAGGAGGGCGCGAGCCACGACATCACCATCTCCCGCTACCAGACGAAGTCGAAATACATGGTGCGCCCCGGCGAGACGATCGTCATGTCCGGCTTCAACCAGCTCAAGGAGGTCGTGTCGAAGTCGGGGACGCCGTTCCTCTCGCACATCCCGCTCATCGGGCCGTGGCTCTTCGGCACGCGCTCCACGAGCGAGGACACCGCCGAGATGCTGCTCGTGGTGACGATCAACTGGGCGGTCGAGGACGAGACGGCGGACGCCGTCCGCCGCCGCGACGAGCTCAAGGCGAAGTCCGTCGACGTCAGGACGCCCTGAGGGCGGAAGGGGGTAAGGAGACGATGAGACCGCTTGTTTTCGAACGCGACGGGAAGCGCCTGGCGACGCTGACGCCGCAGGAGGGGAGGGACGACGAGGTCTTCACCCTGGGCTCGGCCCCGTCGAACGACGTCGTCGTCGCGGCGGACCTGGGGCTCGCGGCGAAGCAGCTCTCGTTCGCGCCGATCGGCGGCGTCTGGTGGGTCGGCGACCTCGCCGGCGACGGACGCCTCACGGTCAACGGCGTCGCGACCGCGCGCGCCCCGGTCGTCGCCCGCGCCGAGCTCGCCGTCGGCGGCTTCGCCTGCACCGTCGCGTGCGAGGCGGACGCCTCGCGCAAGACGCGCCGCGAGATCGCCTCCGACATCCTCTACTCGCACGCGCTCGCCGCGCTCTCGAAGGAGCTCGGCGGCGGGCTCGCCACCGGCGCCGAGCTCGCCTCCCGCGTCAACGACTCGCTCGACGCCATCCTCGCCCGCGGCCTTCCGGAGCTCTCCGGGTTCACCGAGGAGCAGGTCGCCGAGCTCCGCCGCGAGACGGTCGAGGACATGCTCGGCCTCGGACCCCTCGAGCCGCTCATCGCCGACGACTCGGTCACCGAGATCATGACCATCGACTACGCCCACACCTACGTCGAGCGCAAGGGCAAGCCCGTCCTCACCGACCGCAAGTTCCGCGACCCCGCCCACCTCGTCCGCGTCATCGAGCGCATCGTCAACCGCGTCGGACGCCGCATCGACGAGTCCAGCCCGCTCGTGGACGCCCGCCTGGAGGACGGCAGCCGCGTCAACGCCGTCATCCCGCCGATCACCCCCGACGGCGCCTGCCTCACCATCCGCAAGTTCGGCAAGTCCCTCTTTACCCTGGAGAAGCTCGTCTCCTTCGGCTCGATGGACGAGCGGATGGCGAAGTTCATCGACGCCTGCGTCCGCCTGCGCAAGAACGTCGTCGTCTCCGGCGGCACCGGCTCGGGCAAGACCTCGCTCCTGAACGCGATCTCGCTCTGCATCGGCACCGACGAGCGCATCATCACCGTCGAGGACTCGCTCGAGCTCAAGCTCCAGCAGTCGCACGTCGTGCGCATGGAGGCGCGTCCGGCGAACACCGAGGGCAAGGGCGAGGTCTCCATCCGCCGGCTGGTGAAGAACTGCCTGCGCATGCGCCCCGACCGCATCGTCGTCGGCGAATGCCGCGGCGGCGAGGCCCTCGACATGCTCCAGGCCATGAACACCGGCCACGACGGCTCGCTCACCACCGTCCACGCGAACAACCCGGCGGACACCGTGGCGCGCCTGGAGACGCTCTGCCTGATGGCGGGCATGGACATGCCGCTCTCGGCGATCCGCGCCCAGATCGTCTCCGCCGTCTCGATCATCGTCCAGACCGCGCGCCTCTCGGACGGCTCGCGCAAGACGACGGAGATCGCGGAGGTGCTCGGGCTCGACGAGCGCGGCAACGCGAAGCTCCGCACGCTCTTCGAGTTCCGCCGCGAGGGCGTGGACGAGAAGACGCGCAAGGTGCTCGGCCGCCACGTCGCCGTGGCGCGTCCGACGTTCTTCGACGACTTCCGCCTGCGCGGCGTCCACCTGGACGACGACGTCTTCGAGGGGGTGCCGTGATGGAGCTTGTCGTCCTCGTCCTCTCGCTCGCGCTGTTCGCGCTTCTCGCCGGCGTCGCCGTCGCGAAGGCGCTCGCCGGGCGCCGCCCCTCGGACGCGGCGGCGGACGCCGACGTCGTCGCGCGCCTCATGCGCGGCGGCGCGCGCGGACGCTTCGGCAAGGCGCACGCCGCCGCCGTCCGCGAGGGGCTGCCGGACGCCCTCGACATGATCGCCAACTCGCTCAGCGCGGGGCTGACCCTGCCGCAGGCGATCCTGCGCAACCTCGAGCACTTCCCGCCGGCCGTCGGCGCCGAGTTCGCCCGCGTCATCTACGACACCTCGCTCGGCTTCTCCGTCGCCGGCGCGTTCGACAACCTCGCCGCACGCCTCCCGACCAAGGACGTCCAGATGGTCGCCATCGCCTCCAAGATCGGCGTCTCCCACGGCGGACGGCTCAACGAGAACTACCGGATGCTCGCCGGCATCCTCCGCGACCATACGGCCTTCGAGCGCGAGCTCCGCGCGATGACGACCGAGGGGCGGATGCAGGCGATCGTCATGAGCTGCCTGCCGGTCGCGCTCATCCTCATCCTCGGCGGCATCCGCCCGGAGATGATGAAGCCGCTCTTCACCACGTGGATGGGCTGGACGACGCTCGCCGTCCTCGCGACGATGCAGACCCTCGCCTACGTCTGGATCAAGAAGATCGTCACCATCGAGGAGTAGCGCCATGAACGGACAGATCCATCTCGCACTCGCTCTCGCGGCGGCCGGCGCCGCGGCGGCCGTCCTCGCCTTCGCGCTCGTCCGCCAGGCCGCCGGCTTCCGCCAGCGGCAGGCGGCGGCCGCCGCCGAGTCCGGGCTTTCCGGGCTCCGCGTGCTGCTCGCGGCGTTCGTGCCGTTCGTCCAGCGGCACCGCGGGCGCGACGTCTCGCTCGACCGGACGCTCGCGAAATACGAGCGCCTGGTCATGCAGTCCGGCGGCGCGTTCCTCGGCGGCGCGACGGCCGAGGAGGTCTTCGCGGCGCGCTTCGTGCTGCCCGTCCTCGCGCTCGCCGTCCTCTGCGCCCTCGGGGCCGTCCTGCGCCTGTCGCCGGCGCTGACGATCCTCGTCGCGCTCGCGTTCGCCGCGCTTTTCTACCTCTGGCCGGAGCAGGCGCTCGCCGACCTCGCGAAGAAGCGCCTCCACGCCTTCTCGCGCGACCTGCCGCAGGTGCTGGACGTCATGCGCCTCGTCTCGCAGTCCGGCGGCGACCTCTACGGCGCGATCGAGGCGGCGGTCGAGGTCTCGCCGAAGGGCCCGGTGCGCGACGAGCTCTCGCGCGCCCTCGGCGAGGTCGCGATCGGCTCCTCGCTCGCGGCCGCGCTCAACAACGTCGCCGCGCGGGTGGACTCGCCGGACGCGAACGCCGTCTTTTCGACGATGGCGCAGGCCCTGGAGATGGGCACCGGCGTGAGCGAGAACCTCGGCGAGGCCGTCGCGCTCATGCGCAAGGCCTCGCGCATCCGCGCCCAGGAGAAGGCGCAGAAGGCCGTCGTGGCGATGACCTTCCCGCTGCTGCTCCTCATCCTCCCCGGCGTCTTCATCGTCCTCTTCGCCCCCCTCGTCATCCAATACGCCACGAGGTAGACAGCCATGAACAAGTCAGAAAGACCGATCATCGTCCCGACGGCGAACTCGTCCGC
>CAVCXQ010000033.1:0-9292 GCA_963606275.1 uncultured Muribaculaceae bacterium
TCGGTCTTGTCGACGTACGTGAAGCCGTCCTGAATCAGGTTGGCGAACGTGTAGATGTCTGTCGCGAGCTTCTCCATGCCGCGCATTATACCATAAACCCCGATCCGTCCGCCGCCGCGCCGGAGGGACGGCGTGCCTCGCGGCGACGGCGCTCCCGCCTCAGGGCGGCTACTCCTCGTTCGCCGCCTTCATGGTGAAGACCCTGCGGAACCTGCCGACGTCGAACTTCGGCGTCCGGTCGTAGAAGTAGACTCCGTTCTGCTCCTGCTCGACGTCCGTGAGCTGCGTGTAGCAGAACCCGGTGATCCGCCTGATGCGCGTCAGCTCCCGCACCTGCTCCTCGAGGATCGAGAAGAACTCCTCCTCGGTCCTTATCTCGCTGCCGTAGCCCCATGTGTTGTCGGCGTGGCGGCGCTCCGGCGGGACCCAGGCGAGTCCGCCGAACTCGTCGACCATGTAGGGCTGTCCGTCGTATCCCGGCGGATCGGCGCCGTTCCAGGCCTTCCGCAGGTTCTTCAGCCACGACGGGTCCATGACCCAGGCCTCGCCGTCCGGCGCGTCGAGGGCGCGCAGTTCCTTGCCCCGCGCGTAGTCGTGCACCGTCCAGAGGTCGGTCATCGTGTGCGTGTAGCCGGAGGCGTCGTTGACCGGGCGCGTCGGGTCGAGCGCCTTCGTCAGCAGGTAGACGTCGTCCTGCGTCCGCCGGAACTGGACGGCGTCGCGGTGCGGCCAGGTCTCGTTGAACGGCGTCCAGGCGATGATGGACGGATGGTTCGCGTCGCGCTCGACGACCTCGCGCCACTCGGCGATGAAGTTGCGCGCGTCGCGCTCCACGTCAGGGTCGCATCCGAGGCTGGCGGACTCGCCCCAAGTGAGGTATCCGAGCCTGTCCGCCCAGTAGTGGAAGCGCTCCTCGAACACCTTCTGGTGGAGGCGCGCGCCGTTGAAGCCAGCCGCCATCGAGAGCTCGATGTCGCGCTTCAGCGCGGCGTCCGTCGGCGCAGTCCAGATCCCGTCAGGATAGAAGCCCTGGTCGAGCACGAAGCGCAGGTAGCGCCGCCTGTTGTTGAGCAGCACCCATCCGCCATCGACCGACACCTTGCGCAGCCCGGCGTAGGACTTGACGGAGTCGACGACCCTGCCGGACTTGTCCCTCACCGTGTACGCGACGTCGTAGAGGTGCGGGTCCTCCGGCGACCACGGCCTGACGGACGCGAGCGGGACGGACACGGGGACGCCGCTCGCGGCGTGCGCCCTCGCCCCGCCGGCGGGCGAGCCGTCGGCCGTCCTGACCGTCACCTCGAACGTCTCCGCAGCGTCCGACGCGAAGGCCGGGACGAACACGAGCCGCCCGCCGTCCAGGTCGGGGACGATGCGGCACGACTTCAGTCCCGCGCGGTCGACGGCCTCCATCCAGACGGTCTGCCAGATGCCGGTCGTGCGCGTGTAGTAGCACCCCGCCGACTTGTACGAGCCGCTCTGCTTGCCGGCCGGCTGTCCGGAGCCGCGCTGCCGGTCCCTGACGCGGACTACGAGGTCGTGCGTCGCGCCAGGCCTGACGCGCCTGGTGAGGTCGACCGAGAACGACGCGCCGCCGCCGAAGTGGAAGCCAGCCGACTTCCCGTCGACGTAGACCTCGCACTCGTAGTCGACGCCCCCGAAGTTCAGGAGCACCCGCTTTCCCTCCCACGCGGCGGGGACGGCGACCCTGCGGTGGTACCACATCGCCGGGATGAAGTCCGTGTGGCCGACGCCCGACAGCTTCGACTCCGGGCAGAACGGGACGACGATCTTCCTGGAGAACCCCTTCGACTTGAAGAGCTCGCGCCCCGCGTCGCGCCCGGACTCCCCGAAGTCGAACTCGAACGTCCAGTCGTCGCCGTTCAGGTTTACCCATTCCGCTCGCTCGAACTGCGGGCGCGGATACTCCGGGCGCGGCACTTCCGCCGATGCCCACGCCGCCCACGCCGCCACTACCGCCGCACCGAGCGCGGCGCGCTTCGCCGCCGTCGCCATCCGCCTCTCCGTCGTCGCCTTCCTGGCCATTTCCACTCCCTCCGTTTTCCCGTCAGTCCCGCCCGGCCGAGTTCTCCTTCTTCCACTCGGCCTCGTTCTTGACCGCGTCCGCGCGGTAGTCGTCCCAAGCCTCGCGGAAGAGGCGGACGGCGTCCATGGCGCAGAACGTCTTCGCCGCGCCCTCGGCGTCCCTAACGTAGCCGTCCAGCTCGTCCAGCACGGTCGTGCAGAACAGCCGGCGGCTCTTCGTGCGCATGGCGGTGCGCAGGAGGACGCTGTAGTCCTCGAAGTCCATCGGCGCGTCGAACCGGAGCCTCTCGCTGGCGAGGGACATGAGCGTCTGGTAGAACCTCCCGACCGGCTCGGCGGCCTCGCGGAAGGTTCGCTTCAGGTAGTAGGCGCGGAGCGCGGCGACGTCGTCGCCCTGCGCGCCCCAGAGGACGCGCGCCGTCACCCACCTGTCCATCAGCGCGAGATACTGCATCGTCCCCCTCTCGCCGTTCCAGAGCGAGTTCTCGGCGTACCAGTTGCAGACGCCGAGGTCGCTCTCCGCCGCTATGTCGTAGGCGGCGACGTCCGCCCACGGCCGCGCGTTGACGCCGAGGAAATACTCGTAGATCGCGAGGCGCACGTCCTGCTGCGCCCACTGGTACAACGCGCGCCAGTGCATGTCGTTGATAGGCGCGTAGATCGGCACGAAGTAGTTCTTGCGGAAGTATGGACAGTAGCGGACGTCGTAGGAGCGCGACACGGTGACCAGCGGCACCGGCGCCATCCAGAAGTATCCGATGGACTCTATGCGCGCGTCGCGGCTGCCGTAGACGTTGACCGCGGTGATCATCGCCGAGCCGTTCGAGTAGAACTGCGTCGAGCGGAAGTAGGGCGACTCCGGGCCGACGGTCGAGCCGTCCGCGAGGCGTATCGGCGTCAGGCACTCTGAGCACTGGCACATCGAGATCGAGTCCTCCACCCAGAGCCCGAACACGTCGTAGCAGTTCCACGCGAACGCCTTTCCCTGCGGACGCGCCTCGCGGTGCGCCCGGTCGACCTGCGGCGAGAACACGTCCCACTCGACGTAGGAGTCGCGCGCGCGGTCGAGGACGCGGATCAGGCACGGGTGGCCGGTGTAGCAGCCCGGCTTCATGAAGGTGCCGTCGGCGCGGCGCCCCCAGGTCTCGTTCGGCTCGCCCTTCTTCTCGTCGCCGTGCGGCTCGGTGCCGTAGCCCCACCAGTGGTTGGTGGAGCGCCCCCTTGTGCGTCCGAACGAGAGCTCGCCCAGCCAGAAGCAGCCTGGCTCGCGGTTCTCCCCCGGCCCGAAGACGTTGAACTCTGGGATGCGCGAGGCGTGGACGAAGCCGTCGCCCCAGACGAGGTCGAGCGTCCCGCCCCCGTCCTGCGAGAAGGACCGCACCGTCTTCGGCAGCCTGAGCCCCGGCAGCCGCTTGACGTACGGCCAGAGGACGTCGACGTTGTTCTCCAGCAGCTCATATAGCCCGAACGCGAGCCCGCGCACCTCGCCGGAGTAGTTGTATTGCGCCGCGTAGACGTAGACGTTCGTGCCGTCGGAGCGGATGGCGCAGCCGCTCCTGCCCTTGAGCGCCTTCATGTCCGCCTCGTAGACCTCCTTGTTCACCTTCGCGTAGGCGCTGCCGCCGACGATGATCGAGTTCTCGACCACGGCCTTGCCGCCCGGCAGGCGGTCGTAGACGGACACGTCCTCGCCCATCCCGTACTTGCGATGCACGACGTCGCAGAACTCCTTCGCCGCGTCGCGCACGATCCCCCAGAGCCGCTCCTTCGTCTCGCGCGGCGTCCCGGACGGGAACCGGTCGTTGTTCACCAGGTAGATCGCGCCCCTGGCGCGTCCGTTCTCGACGAAGCGGATCGGCTTCGGCAGGCGGTGTCCGCCGCCCGGCGGCTCGAGCGCCGTCTCCATCGCGCCGAAGTCGACCATGCGGGACGGCCTGTGGGACTTCAGGAACTTCCTGTAGAGCCCGATGTCGCCGCCGGACAGCATCACGCCTCGCGTCACGCGCGGGTCGGCGATGGTGACGACGACCTTCTTGCCCTCCGGGATCTTGCGGTTGTCGTAGTAGAAGCACCAGTGGGTCAGCTTCGAGTTGAAGGAGCTCTTGTTGCCCGACGGGTCGGAGTTCGCGATGTCGTAGGCGAAGCCGTCCCATCCGTCGCCTTTCGCGGCGGACGAGGCGAGGCGGTTCTGGCGGTAGTCGGCCTGCCCGATGCCCCAGCGCATCCAGTCGAAGTATCCGTCCGTCTTCGAGATCAGCCCTATCTGGAATGTGTCGAACGGACGGTTCAGCTCCTTCTGGTTCGTGCCCTGGAGCATGGGGCGTCCGTCGCCGAGCAGCGGCGAGGCGCCGGGGAACGTCTCGACTTTCGCGGCGAAGGTGAAGGTGTTGTAGTCGAGTCCGTCGAACGCGGCGGGGAAGCGCAGCAGGCATCGCGGTCCCTTGACGAGCGTTATCCGCACGGCGGGGAGATCCCTGCCGGCGACGGTCGCCTCGGTGAACTCGACCTCGAAGCCGCCGTCGCGGTCGTCGTCGCCGCCCTGGGGGCGGAGCTCGTAGGCGTCCGGCAGGACCGTCCTGGAGTCCGCCGCGCCCTCGCCGCGAGCGTAGGCGTAGACGTCGGGGATGCACTTCGCCGCCGGGAGCGGCTCGTCGGCGTCGAGGACGTCGGCCTTGCGCGCCCATCGCCGCGCCGGCAGGTCGGTGAACCGCGCCTTCCTGTCGGGCCTCTGCAGGTGCAGGTCGATGACGTCGAACACCTGCTCGAAGTCGGCGTCCGTCGCCGGCGGCGCCTCGAAGGCGATCTGGTCGATGACCGCGCCGGGGCGCGCGACGATCTTCATCGCGCACCTGACGAATCCGTCGGAGTCCGGCGTCCCGCTGGCGACGGCGCGGTTGCCGAAGCCGCGCCCGGACACGGCGACCGTCAGCTCTCCGCCGGCGTTGCGCACCTTCGTCGCCTTCACGCGGCAGACCAGCCCCGTGAACTGCGTCGCGTCGAGCCCGAGGCGCGAGATCGCCACGCGGCGGAACTGCGCGTCCTTCTCCGCGGCGAGCGAGAAGGACAGGGCGGACTTGTTGCGGTTGGTGTCGATCAGCCCGACGGCGACCTCCTTCTCAAGCATCTCGACGGGAATCGGACGGATGCGCATGGCGAGCGCGTATGCGCCGTCCACCTTCTCCCACCTGTATTCCGGCACTCGCACGTTCGGCGTGTAGCGCGCCACGGGAAGGACGGGCACGGCGTCCAGCGGCGGCGCGTAGTAGTCCGTCACGTAGGCGGCGTCCGGCATCGTGCCGAGGTCGGCGGACGGCTCCGGCACCGGGACCTTGATCGGCGGCTTCGCCGCCAGCGAGAGCGCGGCGCACGCCGCGCACGCCGTGATTGCCGTCCTGACGGCATTCGCCGCCGTCTTCGTCGTCGTTCTCATGTCGTCATTTCCCTTCTTCAGTCATTTCCCGTCCACGGCCTTGCCCATGACGCCCTGGAAGTAGTGGCGCGCCGTCTCGTTCTTGATCTTCTCCAGATACGGCGCGAACATCGCGCGCACCTTCTCCCCGCCGCGCAGGATGTCCGGACGCTCCTCCCGCGAATACGGGCGCAGACGGTCGCGAAGCCGCTCAAGCACGTATCTCTCCACGACCGGCGCACCCTCGCGGAACACGCGGCGGATGTAGTATTTGCGCAGCTTCGACACCTCCTTCAGGTCGGCGTGCCAGCCGACCTGCGAGAACAGCCAGCCGTGCATGACCGCGAACGGCTCCTTCGGGTCGCTGACGCTCGCCTGCTCCGCGCCGAGCTGCCTGCCGCCGAGCGCCGTCATGCACCGGAAGTCCTCCGCCGCCGACTCGATGCACGGAGCCCACCGGGACGAGGTTATGTCGCCGGCGAACGCGTAGTATTCGTAGCCGCGCATCTCGCCGCCGGCCGCCAGCCACTCCGTCATGTTGCGGTATGGCCAGTGGCCGAGCGGATGATACACCGGCACGTGGTACGAGCTGCGGTTGCGATACGGCGCCAGCACCCAGGCGACGTTGTCCGACACCTTGCACCGCGGCGCCGGATACTGGAAGAAGTAGGAGAGGATCTGCAGCTTCACCCCGGGGTGCTTCTTCGCCAGCGCGTCCGCCAGCCTGTTCGAGAAGAGCATGTACTGCGTCGAGCGGTAGCGCATCTCCGAGCTCTCCATGCCGTCCTTCTCGGTCTTCTTGTTGGACGTCAGCACCGTCCCGTCGTCGAGCGCGATCGGCTCGGTGCACCTCTCGCAGACGCAGACGCGGTAGTTGTCCTCGTTGCAGAACCCGACCGAGGTGACGGGGTATCCGCCGGCGCGGCAGCGCTCGACGACGTCGCAGGCGTGCCTGACCGCGTGCTTGAGCGCGTCCGGCGCGCCGAGGCAGACCTGCCCCGTGTAGTAGCCGAACGGAAGCCGCCTCTCGCCGTCGAACACCCGGTACGGGTCTTCGTTGGGGAAGTATTCGATGAACTCGCCCGCCCGGGCGCCGTGGCCGGAGAGCCGGTGCGGCAGGCTGATGTTCGTCTTGTTCCGCGCCCGCCAGATCGCGTTGCCCTGCGTGGCGACCGGACGCGTGTTGTCCGGCGACGCCCCGGCCAGCCAGCCGCGCCCGCACGTCGCCGGGCGGTCCCGCCCGTCGCCCCAGCGCACGACCAGCTCCGCCGACTTGTCGTAGACCGTGCCCAGCTTCGCGTCCTCGCAGGCGAAGATGATCGGCACGTTGTTCTCCAGGAACGCCACCGCACCGCGGAACACCCCAACCGCGCACGCGTCCGGCGGCAGCCCTCGTGCCGCCGCGTTCCGCGACGTCGTGTCGCCCGGCACCGCGCAGCCGATGTAGACGTCGCTCCCCACCGTGTGCACGAACCACCCGTCCACGTCCGCCCCCTGCTTCAGCCACTCCACGTCCGCCGCCCACTTCTTCGCGGCGAACGGACTGTTCAGGTGGATGCGCGGCATCCTCTTGCCGGCGGTCGGACGCTTCACCACCGGCACCTCCGCGCCCGTGATCTCCTTTATCCAGTACTGCAGCTCCTGCGCGGCGAGCTCGACCGCGTTGTAGGTGTCCGGGTAGACGACGATCTCGCAGTTCGGGACGCCCTCGCCGAGGCCGTCCTTCACCAGCGTCAGCGGCTTCTTCAGCCGCCCCTCCTCCGGCGGCTCCAGGAACTTCGACGAGTCGGAGAGGTCGGGCTCGTATGTCTCGCAGAACTTCATCCACCCGTGGAAGTCCCGGTCGCGCGCCGTGCCCGCCCACTTGTTGTCCGGCAGCAGCCTGACCGCCGAGAACGCGACCTTCTGCACCGCCTCGCGGTCGTCCCACGTGTCGGCAGGGAAGAACACCACTAGCCGCCGCATGTCGCGGGGGTCGGTCCAGCTCGCCCAGTGCGGCTCGTGCCCGGGCTCGTAGTGGACGCGCGAGACGTGGACGCCGCCCACGACGTTCGTCGGCGTGCCGATCCGCACCTCCTTCATCTCGCCCACGGCGCTCCGGTAGACGCCCATGGCGCGTCCCTTCTGCGTCGTCTCGACGGTGAAGTCGATCGTCGGCAGCGCGTCCAGCATGTCGACGCCGCCAAGGTCAACCGTCACCGTCACGCCCTTGCCCGACGCCCACGGCATCTCGAACGCCAGCGCCTTGCCGCTCGCGATCGTCGTCATCCTCGGCTTGACGGAGAAGCCATGCCCCTCGCCGCGCACCTCGACCTTGAACGACTTCGGGCTGATCGTCTTCGGCGCAGCCGCCTTCTTCGCGACGCCAGCCCTCGCGCCGGCGGACGTCTTCGAGCTGGCGGACTTCTTCGCCGGCGTCGCGGCGGACGCGCCCAGCGCCAGCGCGGTTGCCACGACGGCGCCCATCAAGAGCATTGCAATTCTACGTGTGTTCATCGACGATCACCTGTTTCAGGACAAAGGACAAAGGGCAACGGACAAAGGCATTATACCCCATCTGCGAACCGCTCGCACCGACACCCCGCACCACGCACCAGGCACCAAGCACCAGGCACCAAGCACTAGGCACCCCCTACCTCACCATCATGACGAACCCGGCCTGCTTGTCGTCCGGCGAGGGACGGTGCACCGCCCACGCCAGCTTCCTTGGAGTCGTCGACTGGTAGTAGTTTGTCACGATGCCGAAGCACGCCGAGCCCAGCTTCGGGTCGCTGGCCCGCAGCGCCAGCTCCTCCTCCGTGAACTCCGACACCGGCAGCACGTGCTCCTTCCAGCCGGGCTGCTTCTTCGAGCAGTAGACGTATGCGTCATGCTTCTTGTCGAAGCCGGTTTCGGCGCTCCGCCACCAGTTCCACAGCGCGTAGCACTGCCCTACGAAGTATTCCGGATACGCCGAGGTGAACCACAGCTCCGGCACGCGCGGCAGGGCGCAGGACTGGACCAGCTTGGTCACGTTCGTCGCGCAGATCGCGATCGACCTCAGGGCGCTCATCCCGTAGAACGCGCTGTACGAGTTGTTGCCGATCGTGTGGAGCGCGGCGTTCGTCGCCACCACCTCCTCCACCGGCGTCCCCATGAACGCCTTGTTGCTGATGAAGACCGCCGACGGCAGCACGAGACGGGTCCCGGACGCCTTCGTGCCGGCGAGCATGCTCCTCGGTATGTATTCCGCGTTCGGCGGCACCAGGTCCATGACGTCGTTCGTCACCGAGGAGCCGCTGAAGCTCGGCGCGACCCGGTCCTCCAGGTCGACCGCCTCCCTCACGCCCTCGACGTGCACCAGGTTCGGCCACGAGAAGTCCACCGACCGCATCTGCTCGATGTGCCATTTCGAGTTCATCTTGGTGATGTTCGCGCCCACCACCAGCTCCGCCGCCGGCAGCGTGCGCGGATAATACAGGCTTCCCCACTTGCCCGTGTTGTATTTCTCGCTAGCCCACACCGGCAGCGTGAAGTTGACGCGCCCGCCATCCGAGAGAGCCGTCGCGATGCCTCCGCTCGAGTCGCTCACCGTGTTGTAGGTCGTGGTGCTCTCGTAGCAGTTGTTGTCCATGATGTAGGCATGGCATCCGTCGAACAGCGCGATGTCGTACATGATGTATCCGACGCTGGAGATGAAGCTGCCGAGCGGAGTCACCTCCTTGATGGTGTTGACCCGCTTCCACGCGCGGTCGAACCAGCACTTCACCGTCTTCGGCCCGTCCATCGTCAAAGTCAGATCCTTCGTCTTCGCGTTCTCCGCCGTCACCCCGTCGCCCTCCCAGCGATAGAAGTAGC
>CAVCXQ010000034.1:0-9042 GCA_963606275.1 uncultured Muribaculaceae bacterium
GACATCTGCCGCTTCGACGGCAACTCGGTGGAGACCGGCGTGCCGGTGAACTTCCGGCTGCCGAACAAGTCGCGGCACGGCGGCGGCGACTTCAACCTCGTCTCGGAGATGATCCGGATCCTTCGGCGCAACGACCCGGACGAGATCCGCGAGACGACGGCGGAGGCCCTTCAGAGCCACCTCATCTGCTTCGCGGCGGAGAAGTCGCGCCTCGCCGGAGGCAAGATCGTCGAGATCAACCAGGACGGCGAAAGCTGATGGCCAGGACTCTTCTCGTCGGCTACCGTGCCGCAGACCTGACGCCCGCGCTCCTGGAGGGCGACGTCACCTGCCACGTGCTCGACGTCTACCACCGCCACGCGATCGAGAAGGTCCACCACGCGAAGGCGGTGTGCTCTCCGCACCTCCCCGAAGGCCCGTGGGACGTCGTGAGGTTCCGCACCGGCCCGAAGCTGATGAGCGGAGAGCTCGCGCTCGACCTTCTCCAGGAGTGCGCGGCGATCGTCGGCCCGGAGCTGAAGCCTCCGCGCTTCTTCATCGACTACGTCGGGCGCGAGCGCGACCGCAACGACCTCCTGGACAAGGTGCGCAAGGACGCGAAGCGCCACCGCTCGTTCCGCGCCGAGTGGCCGGCGAGCGTCCCCGGCGGCCCGAAGCTGACGTTCGCGAGCTACCCCGGGTGCTTCTGCCACCGCCGCCTCGACGAAGGCGGCCTCGCCCTCGCGGAAGTGGTGTGCAGGGAAGTGGAGGAGAGATTTTCTCACACGGAGGCACGGAGGCACGGAGAAGAGGGACTGAAGCTGCTTGACATGGGCTGCGGCTGCGGGCTGGTCGGGCTGCTCGTCGCGACGCGGTTCGGCCGAAAAGGCGACGTGAGAGACGCGAGCGGCGTGAGCGACGCGAGGTCTCAAGTCTCTGCCGCCCCTGACGCCCCTCACGTCGCCACTTCGTCTGCCTCTCCCGCCGCCCCCGCCGACCCTCATTCGATTATTCGACTATTCGATTATTCGATTATTTCCCCTATTTCTCTCACCCTCGTCGACTCCCATTCCCGCGCGGTCGAGGCGGCGACGGAGAACGCGGCGCGGTTCGGCGTCCAGGCGGAGGTCATTCTCTCCGACAACGGCTCGCCGGCGCGGATGGACGGCACGTTCGACGTCTTCGTCGGCAATCCGCCCTACTACAGCGACTACCGCATCGCCGAGGTGTTCCTGGAGACGGCGAAGCGCGCCCTGAAGCCGGGCGGCGTCTGCTACCAGGTGGTCAAGAACGCGGCGAACCTGGAGTCCGTGCAGGCGCGGTTCTTCCCGTCCGTCGAGGTCATCCGCCGCCGCGGCTACGCCGTGCTGAAGTCAGTTTTGGTATAATATCTCGACCATGCGAAAAGCGACGATAGAACGCAACACGAAGGAGACGCGCGTCTCGCTCTCGCTCGACCTCGACGGGTCTGGCGAGGGGGAGATCGACACCGGCATCGGCTTCTTCGACCACATGCTGGAGCTCTTGAAGAAGCACGCGCTCGTCGACCTGACGGTCAAGGCGGCGGGCGACCTGAAGGTCGACTACCACCACACCGTCGAGGACGTCGGCCTGGTGTTCGGCAAGGCCCTCGACCGGGCGCTCGGCGACCGCAAGGGGCTGACGCGCTACGGCTTCGCGTCGGTTCCGATGGACGAGGCGCTGTGCGAGACGTCGCTCGACCTCGGGGGGCGTCCGTTCCTGGTGATGCAGTGCGCGATGAAGCACTGCTTCGTGCGCGACTTCGAGGTGAAACTGGTGGAGGAGTTCTTCCGCGCCGTCTCGGTCGAGGCGCGCGCGAACGTCCACCTGCGCCAGGTCTACGGCGACGAGGCCCACCACGTCTGCGAGGGCCTCTTCAAGAGCTTTGCGCGCGCGCTCCGGCAGGCGAAGGCGGTAGACCCGGACGAGAAGGGCGTTCCCAGCTCGAAGGGCGTGATATGACGATACTCCCGGCCATCGACCTCAAGGACGGCAAGTGCGTCCGCCTCCGCCAGGGGCGGGCGGACGACGTGACGGTCTACGGCGACGACCCGGCGGCGCAGGCGCGCGACTGGGCGGAGCAGGGCGGGCGCGAGCTCCACGTCGTCGACCTGGACGGCGCTTTCGCCGGCGAGCCGCGTCACGCGGAGACGATCCGGCGCATCATCGAGGCGTTCGGCGGCCCCGTGGAGGTCGGCGGCGGCATCCGGACTCCTGAGGCGCTGACGGCGGTGATCGAGGCCGGCGCGGCGCGCGCGATCATCGGCTCGGCGGCGCTGGACGACCCGGAGTTCCTCTCCAAGGCCGTCGAGCTCTACGGCGAGCGCATCGCCGTCGGCATCGACGCGCGCGACGGGCTCGTCCAGACGAAGGGGTGGGTCGAGACGACGCGCACCAAGGCGACCGACCTCGCCGCCGCCGTCGCGCGGCTCGGCGTGAAGACGATCATCTACACCGACACGGCGACGGACGGGATGCTGGGCGGGCCGAACCTCACCCAGCTCGCGGCGATCTGCGACGCCGCGCCGACGTGCTCGGTCACGGCGTCCGGCGGCGTGTCGTCTCCGTTCGACGTCGAGAACCTGAAGGCCCTCGAGCGCAAGAACCTCTGCGCGGCGATCGTCGGCAAGGCGCTCTACGACGGGCGCACGACTCTCCGCGAGATGAACGTAGCCGCGCTCTGACGGCGCGGCGTCCATGTCCGCTCCGCCGGCCGTCGCGCTCTCGCGGCGTGAACCGCGTCCGCCTCGGCGGCGTTCAACAACTATGGGAGGACTGAATCGATGAAGACCCTTGTTTTCTGCTGTTCGCTGGTCGCGCTGTCCGCGGCATCCGCCGCTCCGGCGCCGGAGGAGTCCGCGCTCGCGAAGGGCGCGGCGTTCCTGCTGTCCAGACAGGCGGAGGACGGGCATTTCTCCGACCCGCAGATGCCGGCGTTGACCGCGCTGCCGCTCTGGGCTCTGACGGGCGCCGACGCCGACAAGGCTGCGCGGGAGAAGGCGGCGAAGTTCGTCCTCTCCACCCAGCGCGACGACGGCGGGTTCTACGTGCCGAAGCCGGGGCGCGGCGGCTCCGGTCTCGGGAACTACAACACGGCCGTCTGCCTCTCGGCGCTGTTCGAGTCGAAGCTCGCGCCTGCGGCCCCGCTCCTGAAGGCGCGCGAATACGTCGCCGCCTCGCAGCTCACCGGCGACGACACGATGGCCGGCGGCTTCGGCTACGACCGCGTCATGCGCCGCCGCTACGCCGACCTCTCCAACACCGCCTACGCGATGGACGCGATGGCGCGAACCGCCTCGCTGGAGGAGCTCCGCACAAGCGGCAAGAAGGTCGACCTAAACTGGGCGCAGGCCATCGCCTTCGTCGAGAACCTCCAGAAGCAGGAGGGCGCGGACAAGGGCGGAGCCGCCTACAACGAGCGGACTCCCCAGGGCGGGACGGAGACGAACAAGGCCGGCAAGGTGCACCTCCGCGCCTACGGCTCGATGACCTACGCGGCGGTGCTCTCGATGTGCTCGGCGAACCTGACGAAGGGCGACCCGCGCGTCCGCAACGCGCTCGACTACTGCTCGCGGTACTGGTCCCTCGACGAGAACCCCGGCATGGGCAGCCAGGGCCTCTACTACTACTACGACATCCTCGCGCGCGCCCTCGCCGCCGCCGGGGTCGAGGAGATCTTCACCCCGGACGGGCGCACCGTCTACTGGAAGCGCGAGCTCGCGAAGAAGCTCGTCTCGCTGCAGAAGGCGGACGGCAGCTGGTCGAACGACAACAACCGCTTCTGGGAGAGCGACCCCGTGCTCTGCACCAGCTTCGCCATGATCTGCCTGAAGCTCTGCTCGAAGTGAACGGCATCACGGCCTTTGTCGTCTGTCCTTTGTCCTTTGTCCTCTAGAAAACCAACAAGAGTCCAACCATGAACGACGAGAGACTTGCTTTGAAGGCGACGGACGTCCGCCTGGCGTATGGTAAGGGCGAGACGCGCGCGGAAGTGCTGAAGGGCTTTTCGCTGTCCGTCGGAGAGGGCGAGTTCGTGGCGCTGATGGGCCCGTCGGGCTCCGGCAAATCGACGTTCCTGCATCTTGCGGCGGGGCTGCTGGTGCCGGACTCCGGGCGGATCGAGGTCGGCGGCGAGGACGTCACGGCGATGGGGGACACGGCGGCGACGAAGTTCCGCCGCCGCCACGAGGGCGTGGTGTTCCAGGCCTTCAACCTCCTGGAGACGCTGACGGTGCGCGAGAACATCGTGCTGCCGGCGAAGCTCGACCACGGGCGGCCGGACGCTGCGCGGGTTGCGGAGCTGGTGGCGAAGCTGGGGCTGTCCGGAAAGGAGGGGCGGCGTCCGTCGGAGCTTTCCGGCGGCGAGCAGCAGCGCGTGGCGATCGCGCGCGCCCTCTACGCGAAGCCGGCGGTCGTGCTGGCGGACGAGCCGACGGGGAACCTGGACGCGAAGGCGTCGCGCGCGACGTGCGAGATGCTGCGCGAGCTGAACCAGACGGAGCGGAGCGCGATCCTGATGGTCACGCACGACCCGGTGGTCGCGGCGGCGGCGACGCGGGTTTGCTACCTGCGCGACGGGCGCATTGTCGACGACTTCGAGACCGGACACGACGCGGCGGAGGTGGCGCGTCGTTCGCTCGCCGCCTGCGCGTAGCGGAGGCGGACTGGCCGTCTTTCTCCCCGGCCGGACTAGAGGCGGTCGAACTTGCGGTCGAGCTCGCGGGTGGAGGTGAAGATCATCACCGGCTTGCCGTTCGGGCAGACGTAGGGCATGCGGCAGGCGCAGAGCTCCTCGACGAGCGCGGTCGCGCCATCCGGCGTGAGCGAGAACGACGCGCCGGCGTAGGCGCGGGCGACCGACTTGGCGATGCGCTCCTCGCGCCAGCGCTCTCCGCCGCGCCTGGCGCCGGTCTCCGAGAGGTCGCGGGCGATCGTCGCGAGGGCGTCCGCCGGCGAGAGCGAGCCGAGGCTCGGCGGCACGGCGTCCACCTTGAAGGCGTCCGTCCCGAACGGCTCGACCTGGAATCCGATCCGCGCGATGGCGTCCAGCGCGGCGGTCACGCGGGCGGCGTCCACCGGCCCGAGCTTCACCGTCTCGGGGATGAGCAGGGCCTGCGACTGCCGTTCGGCGTCCGGCGCGGACGCGGCGGCGAGCAGCCTTTCGTAGGCGATGCGGGCGCGCGCCGCCTGCGGGTTGACGGTGACGATGCCGGCGTCCGTCTCGACCAGCAGGTAGCCGGACGCCGACTGCGCGAGGAACCTGAACCAGCGCCACGGCTTCGCGCGCGGCGATCCGGGGTCCGCAGCGAACGAGATCTCGTTCTGCACCGGCGCCGCCGCCGGCAGGGACGGAAGGGCGGCGACGGGGCTGGTGGGGCTTGGCTGGCTTTGGGGGCGTGGGGGACTTGGGGGGCGTGAGAGACTCGAGGCCAGAGGGAAGCCCTGGTCAGGCGATGGGACTTGGGTTCCGGTCGCTGTCGTCGCTGTTGTCGCTGAAGTCGCCCCCACTCCGCCGCCGCCTCCGCCGAAGGCGCGGGCGATGGCGTCTTCGACGGCGCGCTTGACGGCGGCGTTGTCGCGGAACCTGACCTCGCGCTTCGTCGGGTGGACGTTGACGTCGACCTGCTCCGGCGGGACGTCGATGAAGAGGAACAGCGCGGGGCGGACGTCGCCGGCGCGGCGCGGATACGCCTCGCGGATGGCGAAGGCGACGGACGGCGCGGTGGCGGGGCGCCCGTTGACGAATATATACTGGTCGCGGCGCGTCGGCGTCGAGAGGTTCGGACGCTCGACCAGCCCGGAGACGAGCGCGGCGGCGCCGGACACCGGGCGCGGCTCGCCGTCCGCCGCGCCCACCGGGACGAGCTGCGCGAGGAAGTCGTCGCCGAAGAGGTCGCGGACGCGGTCGCGGACGGTCGTCGCCGGCGCGAGGCGGTAGAGCTCGCGTCCGTCGACCGTCAGCGAGAATCCGACGCTCGGGTGGGCGATCGCGTGGGTGGTGAAGACCTTCCTGACGTAGGCCTCCTCGGTGGCGAAGGCGCGGAGGAACTTGCGGCGCGCGGGGACGTTGCAGAAGAGGTCGCGCACCTCGACGCGGGTGCCGGGCGGGCAGCCGGCAGCGCCGACCTCCGCCAGCACCCCGGCGTTGACCTGGAGGACGGTGCCCTCGTCCGAGTCGGCGCGGCGCGTGGTCAGGGTGAAGCGCGAGACGGACGCTATGGACGGTATGGCCTCGCCGCGGAAGCCGAGGGTGTCGATGGACTCGATGTCGTCGACGTCGCGGATCTTCGAGGTGGCCTGGCGCTCGAGGGAGAGGAGCGCGTCGTCCTTGGTCATGCCGCAGCCGTCGTCCTGGACGGACACGAGGCGGCGTCCGCCCTGGACGATCCTGACGTCGATGCGGGTCGCGCCGGCGTCGAGCGCGTTCTCGACGAGCTCCTTGACGACGCTGGCGGGGCGCTCGACGACCTCCCCGGCGGCGATCTTGTTCGCCACGTGGAGCGGCAGGACGCGCACGTGCCCGTCGCGGTCAGAAGTCAAGGCTGAGGCCCTTCCTGATGAAGGTGGGGACGTCGACGTCCTCGTCGCGCCAGATGGTGGGCTCGGCGTTCTTGAAGCGCCCGCGCCCGGTCGGGCCCTGCGCGAGCGCCCCGCCCTTGCCCCCGCGGCGCCGCCTGGGGCTCATGACGCCGCCGCCGGCGGACTGCTCCGAGGGCTCGCGTCCGCCGGCCTCGAAGAGCATTACGACGGCGGAGAGGCGTCCGGAGAACGTCTCCTCGTCGTTGACGGTGGCGAGGTCGAAGGTCAGCCCGCCGAACGCGCCGCGCACGCCGTCGGCGACGCGGCCGACCTCGCCCAGCAGCAGGTCGTCGCCGGCGAGGACGCCGCAGACCATGGCGGACACCGGCCCGGAGGACGCCGAGAGCAGGTCGGACCTCAGCAGGCGGTCGACGACCTCGTCGGCGCGCCCCGGGCCCTGAGCCGTCGCGACCGCGAAGCGCCCGCGCCCGGCGTTCGCCATCAGGTGGCGGATGCGCTCGACGTCGAGGCGGATGTAGCCCGGCCTCTCGACGAGCCGCCAGAAGAGGGTGACGCCGCCGGCGACGACGTCGACGGCGCGGCGCATCGCCTCCGCCATGTTGTCGACGTCGGCGACCAGCTTGTCGAGCGGCATGAAGAAGGTCGCGCCGGCGACCTCCTCGACCATCGCCGTCACGCCGCGCGCGTTGCGCTGGCGGTCCTCTCCCTCGAAGGTGAACGGCGTGGTGGCGAAGACCAGGCAGGGGACGCCGCGCTTCCTCAGGTGCCTGGCGACCTCGATGGTCGCGCCGCCTCCGGTCCCGCCGCCGAACGCGGAGACGAGGACGGCGAGGCGGACTCCGTCGAGGTGCTCGTCGAGCGACTTGACGGAGCCTTCCGCCGCGAGGCGGCCCTCCACGACGTCGCCGCCCGCCCCGCGGCCGGCGAGTCGCTCGCCGCCGAGCAGGACGAAGGGCTCGCCGCCCTCGCCGCTCGCCGCGTCGGTGTCCGCCAGCAGCATCCTCACGTCCCCGCCGTAGGCGCGGCGGACGCCTCTCGCGACGGCGCAGCCGGCCGTGCCGACGCCGATCAGCAGCATCTGTCCGTTCATCCGAAGAACCTCCCGAGGATGCCGCCGAGGAACGACGTCTGCTCGTAGTTGCGGTGGGCGAAGAGCAGGGCTCCGGCGACAGCGGCGAACGCCGGCGGGAACGGGACGTCCTCCAGCCCGTCGACGTTGACCGGGCTGCCGGTGCGCACCGGGACGCCGAGCACCTGCGCGGCGAGGTCCTCCACGCCGCGCATCCGCGCCCCGCCGCCGACGAGGACGGCCCCGTGGCGGAGGCGGTGGAGGACGTCCTGCTCCTCCAGGGTCTCGCGGAGCATGGTGAAGAGCTCCATCAGCCGGGCGTTGACCACGGTGTCCAGCGCGCGCCGCGAGACCGTGCGCCCGTCCATCAGCGCGCTCGCGCCGGCGTCCACCCTGACGCGCTCCGAGCCCTCTCCGGCGGCGTCCACCAGCGCGCTCGCCGACTGCGTCTTCAGCCGCTCGGCCTGCGCCGTCGTGGTCTGGAACGCCTGCGCGACGTCGTTCGTCACGTGGTCGCCGCCGACGCCGAGGACGCCGGTCGCGACCGCATAGCCGTCAGCGTATGCCGCGTAGCCGGTCGAGCCGCCGCCGAGGTCGATCACGAGCGCCCCGTTGCTGCGCTCCGGCTCGTCGAGCACCGCGTCCGCCGCGCACGTCGCCGCGTAGAGCGGGTCGCGGATCTCCAGGTGCGCCGCCTCCGCCGCCGTGCGGGCGTCCTGGACCCGGTCGCGGTCGGCGTGCACCTGCAGCGTGTTCAGGCTGAGGACGCGCCCGGACATCCCGCGCGGCGAGCGGACGCCGCCGAGGCGGTCGAGCACGAAGTCCTGCTCCAGCACGTCCAGCAGCTCGCGGCTGCGCGGCAGCTTCATCTCGTGCGCCGCGCGGCGGACGTCGTCGATCGCGTCCGGACCGACCTTCGAGCCCTCCACCTGCACCGACGCCACGTAGGGATCGGCGCGGACGGACTGCCCGGACACCACCAGGAAGGCGTTGCCGAGCGTCACGCTGTCGCCGGACGCCTCCAGCCGGCGCTCGGTCTGCTGGAGGACGGCGCGGATGGAGTGCGTGGCCTGGGAGACGTCGATGATCTGGCTCTTGCGGACGCCGGTGGACGGTATCTCGGCGTGGCCGACTACCTTGAGGCGCCCGCCGGCGTCCATCTCGCCGATGGCGAGGACGGTGCGGGAGGTGCCGATCTCGAGGGCTGCGTGGAACGCGCTCATCTGCGCGAGCCCGAGGGGGTGGTGGTGGCTCTTGACATGGCGGCAAGTATAGCAGATTCGCCGCCTCCGCGCAACGCTGACGGTCTGCAACGAGTAATAGGTTAGGTTGCGAATCTTCTGTTTGCCTTCCGTCGCGACCCTCCCTTCGCTTGCCGACGTGCGGCGCGTTTCGGGGCAACGGTGCTCCCGCCTCCGGGCGGGCGACTTGGG
>CAVCXQ010000035.1:0-9034 GCA_963606275.1 uncultured Muribaculaceae bacterium
TCGCGGACTGCGACGCCGGGCTGTTCACGCTGCGCGTGCCGGACGAGGAGGTGCGCCAGGACCTCGCGGCGCTCGTCGCCGGGGCCTACGCGGGCAAGGACGCGCAGTGGTCGGCGTCGCTCGGTATCAAACTCCGCGCGGGACGCTGGGACGAGTTCTTCGAGGGGCTGAAGAGTCTCTACGCGAAGCTCCCCTATGGCGCGAAGGAGCAGGGCGAGAGGAAGAACGAGGCGGCGTATGCGCGGCCATTGTGCATGCTCCTCGCGGCGCAGGGCTTCCGCTACGATCCGGAAGTTGCCCAGACGCAAGGCCGCAGCGACCTCATCGCCGAGCATCCGTGCGGCATCTACATCTTCGAATTGAAGGTCGACGAGTCGGCGGACGAAGGATTGAAGCAGATCCATGAGAAGGGCTATGCCGAGCCGTATCGTGCGCGGGGATTGCCGGTCTACGCCTTCGGGCTGAGCTTCGACTCCGAGACGCGGCAGTTCGTCGATGGCAAGGTCGAGAAGATCCAGTAGGCGTCATTGCGAATCTCCTGTATGCCTCGGCAGGGACACCGCCGTCTGCTGGAGCTGATGACGGGGACGAATTGAAACAATCGAATGATCGGCTAATCGCCGAAGCAATAGCGGACGGCTATTCCCTTGCCGTGTCTTTTACTACGGAAATCGCGGAAGGGAGCGGAACGAAACGGAACTGAACAGCCAGACCGCACCGCCCGCGCAGAATACGTGGCCGATTATACTGTTTCTCGCCCACTCGCGCTCTTGGGGTTTCGAGTCGCCTCCAATTGCGGTTGGGCGAGAAACCTAAATCGGCCACACTTCGGGTGAAAGAGTGAGAACGGAACCGCACAGCCGCGTCACGTTTGAGGCATCATTTGGGTATGGCGCGACGTCCTCGGCGCGCCGCTTCGAGTGAAAACAGAACTGCGGAAATCGCGTTTGTCTCTATCGAGCATCAGACATCGCCTCTTGCCGCAGACCTTCCGCTCATACTCTTCAAACCGAGGCGCGGCCGATTTAGCATTTTTCGCCGTCGTCAGAAAGAAGCACTTGAACGCCAGAGTCTGCGAGTGGCGAAAAAGGCGTATAATCGGCCGCATAGTCTTGTCGGCGGGGTTGTTTGGTTCCGTATTCTTCCGCTGATTTCCGAGCTTTCCGTAGTAAAATATCTTCCATTCAGACCGTGGAAGGCGAATAGAACATGCGAAGCGCCGACTATTCTGCGGAGCGGTAGCGGGAGCAACACGGATCGGAGTTTCAGGCTGACCGCAAGAAGAAGAGGGACGGTCATTAGTGACGCATTACGCCATCACGGCGCGCGCGTTGCTCACGGCGGGGGCGGATGTGGTATACTACGCCGTCATGAGAGACTTGAACGAGATACTCGCGGAGGTGCGAGGCAGGATCGCCGCCGCGTGCGGACGCGCCGGGCGCGACCCCGCCGGCGTCGAGATCGTCGCCGTCACCAAGACCCACGGGCCCGAGGTCGTCAAGGAGGCCTGGGACGCAGGGCTTTCCGTCGTCGGCGAGAACAAGGTCCAGGAGGCCGCCTGGAAGAAGCCCGCCTCCGTCTCCGGGCCAAGCTGGCACCTGATCGGACACCTCCAGGGCAACAAGGTCCGCCACGCCCTCGCGCTCTTCGACTTCATCCACTCCGTCGACTCGGCGAAGCTCCTCTCGCGCATCAACGCCGTCGCCGAGGAGACCGGCGCCTCCCCGCACGTCCTCTTCGAGGTCAACGTGTCCGGCGAGAAGTCCAAGACCGGGATGCCTCCGGCGGAGGTCGACGAGGCCATGCGCCTGCTGCGCTCCGAGTGCCCCCGCGTCACCCTGGAGGGCTTCATGACCATGGCCCCGTTCTCCGAAAGCCCAGAGGACGCCCGTCCGTGCTTCCGCGCCCTCCGCGAGCTCCGCGACGCCGCAGAGCAGAAATTCGGCGTCGGCCTCCCGCGCCTCTCGATGGGCATGAGCGGAGACTACGAGGTCGCCGTCGAGGAGGGCGCGACGTGGGTGCGCCTCGGGACTGTCCTCTTCGGGGAGCGCCCGAAGCTCGCCAAGGCGCGTCCAGTCGGTGATGGCGACGACTTCGGGGCGTCCGGTGGACTCGACTCCTATTCCGGGGCCGGCCCGACCTTCAAGGTGCTGGACTAGCGCGATGGGAGCGTCTTCGATGGTTCGCGGCAACGCGAGGCGCGCGGCGGCGTTCGCCGTCGCCCGCTGGCTGGCGACGCGGGAGTTCCCGGCGGAGATCCTGCCGGACGGGCCTGACCGCGCCTTCGTGCAGGACGTCGTCTACACGGTCATCCGCCGCCTGCGCCCGCTGCGGCGCATTCTCGGCGACTTCGTGCGACAGTGGCCGAAGGGCGAGATGGAGGCCCTGCTCTACGTCGGCGCGGCGCAGCTGCTCTACATGGACGACGTGCCGGACTTCGCGGCGGTCAACGAGACCGTCGACGCGGCGAAGGCGTGCGCCAACCCGTCCGTCGCCAGGGTCGTCAACGGCGTCCTGCGCAACGTCGTCCGCCGCCGCGGCGAGATCGTCCTCGGCACGGAGCTGGAGACCTTTCCGAACGCGCTCGTCCGCCGCTGGACCGCCCGCTACGGCGCGGAAGGGGCGGAGCGGCTGGCGGCGTGGCACAACGCGCCGGCGGCGACGTATCTCGCGCGGCGCGACGGCACGTTCACGGAGCTCGAGCGCGGCGTCAGGGTGACGGACGTCGCCGGCTTCGCGGAGGGCGAGTTCATCGTGCAGGACCCCGGCACCGCGCTGGCGGTCGAACTGCTCGCCCCGCAGCCGGGCGAGAGGGTTCTCGACGCCTGCGCGGCCCCCGGCGGCAAGACCGCCCAGCTCGCGTGGCGCGGCGCCGAGGTCACCGCCTGCGAGGTCAACCCGCGCCGCCGCGCCCGCCTCGTCGAGAACCTCAAGAGGCTGAGGCTCGACGTAGAGGTCGTCTCTCAACTCGACCAGCCGCCTCCCGCCCCTCCCGCCCCTGACGCCCCTCACGCCGCCTCGACGGCGGCAAAGGCAACTGGGTCGGATCGCATGGGCGGCGGGAGCGACATGAGAGGCGGCAGGGACGAGAGCCCCGCTTCGCAGCCATTCGATTATTCGACTATTCGATTATTCGATTATTTCTCCCCGTTCCCCAAGGTCCTTGTCGACGCGCCGTGCTCGAACACGGGCGTGCTGCGGCGCCGGCCGGACGCCCGCTGGAACTGGAGCGAGGCGAAGCTCGCCGAGCTTGTCCGCCTCCAGGCGGAGATCCTCGACGCCGCGTCGCGGCGCGTCGCGCCCGGCGGCGTCCTCGTCTACTCGACGTGCTCCAACGAGCCGGAGGAGAACGCCGCCCAGGTCGAGGCGTTCCTCTCGCGCCACCTCGACTTCTCGCTGCGCGAGTCGCGCGAGTCCGTCCCGACCGAGACCGGGCACGACGGCGCGTTCGCCGCCGCGCTCGCCAGGAATTTGGTATAATCCCCCTAACTAACGAAAGGCAAAGGTTCTCAATGTCGCAGATCTACGACTACACCGGCGTCGTCGAGGAAGTCCTCGACACGCAGACGTTCTCCAGCGGGTTCACCAAGCGCGACGTCATCGTCGGCAACGACGTGGACTCCCCGTCGAAGTATCCCAACCCGGTCAAGTTCTCGTTCAAGAAGGACAACTGCTCGCTGCTCGACGGGATCAAGAAGGGCCAGCGGGTCAAGGTGCGCTTCGCCGTCGACGGCCGCCGCTGGGAAGGCCCGAAGGGCGTCCAGTATTTCGTCGACCTCACGGGGCTGAAGATCGAGGTCATGAACGCGGACGGCACGTCGACCGAGCCTGTCCCCGCTCCCGCCGAGCCAGACTTCCCCGCCGACGCCGGTGACGTGGACGACATGCCTTTCTAAGGCCTCGGCCTTCCTCGCCGCGAAGGGCGTCCCCGACGCCGCCGTCGCCGCCGAGCTGCTGATGGCGCGCCTCCTCAGGACGGGGCGCGGCTTCCTCTCGGCGGAAATGGAGAAGGAGGTCTCGGAACGCCACGTCGAGGCGATGCGCCGCGGCATGGCCAGGCTCGCCAGGGGCGAGCCCGTCCAGTATGTCCTGGGCGAGTGGGACTTCCGCTCGCTCACCCTCGCCTGCGACTCCCGCGCGCTCATCCCGCGCCCGGAGACTGAGGAGCTCGTCTCCCGCGTCCTCCGCCACCTCAACGCTAGCTTCCCCAATCTCAAATTTCAGATTTCAGATTCCAGATTCCAGATTTCAAATCTCAAATCTCAAATCCCCGTTCCCCATTCCCCATTCCCCAATCCCCATTCCCCGTTCCCCGTTCCCCACACCCCTCCCTTCGTCGTCGACGTCGGGACTGGGACGGGAGCGATCGCGCTTTCGCTGGCGAAGGAGTTCGCCGGCGAGGCGGTCTTCCTCGGCACGGACGTCAGCGAGGGCGCCGTCGCCCTGGCGCGCGAGAACGCCGAACGATGCGGACTCTCCGAGCGCGTCAGGTTCGCCGTCGCCGACGGACTCGACGACTTCGACGATCCGCAGAGCGTGGACGTCATCGTGTCCAACCCGCCCTACGTCGCGAGCGCGGACTGCGACGCGCTCGATCCGCGGGTGAGGGACTACGAGCCGCGCCTGGCCCTCGACGGCGGGCCGGACGGACTTTCGTTCTACGACCGCTATCTCGGCGATGCGGTGAACCTGCTCAAGCCCGGCGGCGCGGTGTTCTTCGAGATCGGCGACGGACAGGGCGAGGCATTGCGCCGCCTGATGTCCGACTACGGCTTCGAGGACATCCTCGTCGAGAAGGACTTTTCCGGACACGACCGCTACGCATCGGGGACGCTGCCGTGAGCGCACAGGACGTCATCCTCGGGGCCCGCGTCGCGCACGTCCGCGAGCTGAAGGCCGAGCTCGCGAAGGAGAAGGCGGCGAACGCCGCGCTCCGCGACGAGAACGCCGCGCTCAGGGCGCACGTCGACATCGCCTGCCTGGCGGCGGACGACCTTCGGCGGCTTCCGGCGGACGGCGTCCTGGAGCTGTGGGACGGATGGAACCTGGTGCTCGGGGCGCAGAAGGAGGCGCGCGACCGCGCCGCGCTCGTCGCGCAGGCGCGGGAGCGGCTCGCGGCGCCGGGCGCGGAGGCGCTGCGCATCTGGATCGTCTTCGACGGGCCGCGGGAGACGGTGGAGAACGACGGACGCCTCAGGGTGTCATACACCGGCGGGACGGGCGAGCAGCGGGCGGACAGGGCGATCCTCGCCTTCGTGCGCTTCGCGGCGTATCTCGGGCTCGCCGGGCGAGTCCGCGTCCGCACCAACGACCGCGAGCTCGCCCGCCGCTCCGCCCGCATTATGGTATAATCGCGCATCTATGGACAGACGGGAAGACTATGCGGCGGTGGCGGCGAAGATCGCCGGGGCGAAGCGGATCCTCATATCGGGGCACCTCAGCCCCGACGGAGACTCGCTCGGCTCGATGGTCGCGCTGGCGCGGCTGCTGACGAACGCCGGGCACGAGGCGTTCGCCACCGCCGACGTCAACGCGCTCGGCAAGCCGGGCTTCATGGAGGGTGCGGACGCCCTCGTCCCAGTGCGCAAGCTGCGCCGCCAGAGGAAGTTCGACCTCTTCGTCGCCGTGGACTGCTCGTCGTTCGACCGGATGCCGCCGGAGGTGCGCCCCGTCGCCGAGAAGCTGCCGTCCGTCTGCATCGACCACCACGTCACCAACGACGGCTCCTTCGGCGACGCCCAGATCGTCGACCCGTCCGCGTCGTCCGCCGGCGAGCTGGTCTGGCGTCTCGCCAAGTGGTGCGAGTGGCCGCTCGACCGGGCGGCGGCGGAGGCCCTGTGGGTTGCGCTGGTGACGGACACCGGGCGCTTCGCCTACGACGCGACCAGCCCGCGCACCCTTCGCGCCGCCGGCGACCTCCTCAAGCACGGCGTCCGCACCGCCATGATCAACGACGTCCTCTTCGGCTCGTTCTCGCGCAAGACGATCGGCCTCAAGCGCCTCGCGTGGCGCTCGCTGCACATCTGGAAGAACCGGAAGGTGGCGGAGGTCTCGCTCACGCGGGACGACTTCCGCGAGGTGCGCGGCAACAAGGCGGACGTCGAGGACGTGATCGAGATCCCGCGCTCGGTGGCGAAGAACGAGATCGCCCTGTTCTTCTACCAGATCCCCGACCGCACGAAGGAGACGCGGTGCTCGATCCGGACGCGCGGCGACTGGGACGCGACCGTCCTGGCGGCGAAGTTCGGCGGCGGCGGGCACCGCAAGGCGGCCGGCTGCACGATCAAGGCGACGATGGGCTCGGCGAAGCGGCAGATGCGCGCGGCGGTGAAGGAGATGCTGAAAAGCGCCTGCCGCAAGACCATGCGCCTGCCTGCGATCAGCGTCTAGCGCCCTGCCGACGGAAAAAGCGAAGGCCGCCGCGGGATGTCCCGCGACGGCCCTGCCGGGGACGGAGCCCCGCGCCTGTGCGGCTTATTCGCCGTAGACGATCGTCGTGTAGTCGCCGACGATGCCGAGGATGTTCTTGACCTTGTAGTCGACGTGGTGGATCTTCTTGATCCCGCCGTTCTCCATCGCGGCCTTGATCGACGCATCGCCCTCGCAGAAGAGGATGATGCCCGACGCCTTGGCGACGCCCTTCTTCTCGGGCTTCACGCTGTTGTCGATGAAGGCGGTGTCGGGGTTCCCCACGTCGAGCGTGAGCGGAGCGAAGATGGAATCGCTCTTCGTCATCACGCAGCCGGAGGCGAGCGCCGCCATCGCGGCAACGGCCATGAGCTTCTTCATTGTGCTGTCTTCCTTTGCTATCCCGCGGTTCCTCCCGGCCGGCCGCCGCGCACCTGCGCGACGCGATCTCCGGCCCGAGCTTCCCTGCGGACTTCGGTATTGTATCAAATCCCGCCGCGAAATGGAAGCGCGAGCAATGGGTTTGTGCAACCGGTTAGTTTTGCTCGTGCCTCGCAAAACTGACCGGTTGCCCACAACCTTCTGCCACCCCTTGACAAAATGCGGGGGGGGGGTATAATACGCTCATCTTGAAAACTAGAGAAGGAGCTATCGACATGAATACGCCTAAGTTTGCTCGGTTCTGCGCCCTCTTCGCTGTCTGCGCCGGGATGGTCTCCGCCGCGCTCGCCGAGAACGCGTGGACGTATGACGAGTCCGCCAATACGGTGACGGACGGCAAGTGGGTCATTGCGGTGACGGCGTACGACTCCGACGCCGGGACGATGACGCTCGGCGCGATCACGACCGCAGCGGACGACGGAGTCCTCGACCTGCGGGACATGGTCGTGGGGGAGACTGCGATCACCGGCCTGAGTTTGCCGACGGACGTGTCCAGCAAGAAGGGAACCTGGGCGGGCGCGGCGATCACGAAGCTCTACGTGAACCACGTGGCGGGGACGTCCGTCCCGGGTGCGATGCAGGGGAACACGACCGTCCAGGAGATCGAGTTCGCCAGCGACACGATCACGACGATCAATTCCGACAAGAGCTCGTTCAAGTACTGCACGTCGCTGAAGCGGTGCGTCCTGGACTGTCCGAACCTGGTGAAGTGGGACTACAGCTATGGGTCGGGGAGTCCGTTCGCGAGTTCGCCGGTCACGAACAAGTTCCACGAGATCGTGAATCCGTGGGTGACGACGCTGGTCGGGAACAGCCTGTTCACCGGGCTGTCCGCGACGAAAGGCCCGGTCGTCCTGACGAACCTGTCCGCGAGCTCATCGAGTCCGTTTTCCACGGGCGGAACAACCACCTGGTCGGGCCTGACGGACATCTGGGTCAAGTGGCCGGGCAAGGGCGGGATCACGTTCCAGACGACGTTCCCCGCCGTGACGAACCTCGTGCTGGAGATGCCGAACATGAGGTCGACGGGACAGATCCGGGGCTTCTCGGTCAAGCAGGACGTGGCTAGCGTCGTGCCGCCGTACGTGCAGAACATCTCGGACTACGCCGCGCTGAGAGGCATGCCCAACCTCTACGGATGCCTGACGCTTACGAACCTGACGTCGATGGCCGGAAGCGCTAACAACGCGTGGCTCGGATATGCGTTCCTCGACTGCGGCGGCGTGAAGTCTGCGGAGTTCCGCGGACCGATCACGAACATTCCCTATAAGGTGATGAGTTCGGCGGTGACGAACCTGGTGCTGCAGCTGCCGAACGTGACGAACGTGTGCAAGGGGGCGTTCCTCATGGCGAACAAGGGGACGATTTCGCTCTACGGGGCGCCATGGGCGGAGAACCTGAGGACAAACCTGCTGGAGAGGCTGGACGGGAACAAGGCGGGTTCGCTGACGCTGAAGGTCTCGAAGAAGCAGGGCTGGAGGGAATACGCGCAGGAGTTCGGCGACGACTTCCCGAAGGCGGAGGCTCCGGAAGGATGCTTCGGCGTGTGGCGGGAGACGAACGGGACTGGGACGCGCGGGGCGTGGATGGTGCACCTCCCGCAGGACGACGACCCGCGGCAGGGTATGTGCATAGTGATTCGGTGACCTCCGCCGCCGGGTAATGGGTCGTTTGCGTAGACGAGAGGCGCTCTTGAACGGCTCGCTGCGGCGCATCTCCGCCTCGCCGCGCGAGCTCGGCGAGTTCGGGAACCGCAACGAAATCTCTGTCCGAGAAGGGGCGGCGACTCATGGACGCCACTCGTCATCCCGCCTTGCTCAGACGTCGCTCTTGCGGCGGTTGCAGTCGGCGCAGAGCATCTGGCAGTTCTCCGCCGTCGTCTTGCCGCCCTTCGCCCACGGCGCAGTCCGGTAGTGCTTCAGCTCGTCCTCGACGAGGCGGAGGTCGGTGTAGAACTCGTCCTGCTTGTTGCGGGAGGAGACGTGGAGGTTGCTGTTGCCGGGCTTCGCGTCAGGAGTTCGTTTCATGGTTTGCGATGCGTATTATACCAAAGTCGCGCCATCAGAAAACTCCGCTTAGATTCTCGCTTTCAGACGGGGGATTTCTGCGGCATCGAGTTTCGTGAACGCAAAGCACTTCTTGCCGAGATCTTTAAGCGACGCGCCGAACAGGTAGAGCGACTTGT
>CAVCXQ010000036.1:0-9026 GCA_963606275.1 uncultured Muribaculaceae bacterium
GCATACGGCAAGGCGCTGGTGACGACAATTTTCCGCTTTTCGGGCATACACTCGCTTTCTTTCATGGTGATATTATCCTACATATCGCCCTTGAAGTCAAGAAAGCGACCTCCGCCCACACGCCTCAACGATGTCGTGTTTTGCATTTTTCATATATGTATTTCACCACATCTTCGCGATGTTATGGTAAAATACGAGTCATGACACTCAAACACGCACTCGGCTCGCTTCGCCACTACGGCCTTCGCGGTGCCGGGTGCGTCGCCGCGCTCGTTGAAGTCGGCAAAGGAGGCATTCTGACATGACAGACTCGGAAATCCATGTCCTTGTCGCGTCCGACAACGCCTATTTCAAGGGTCTTGTCGCCACGACGGTCAGCCTGGTCGCACATTGCTCGCGCCCACGAGACCTCGTCGTCCACGTGCTTGACGGCGGTCTTTCGGACGAACACAGGAACGCGCTTCGCAAGCTGGTCGCGCCTCGGCAGTCCCGCGTTCGTTTCCTTCCTTTCGACCAGACGATGTTCAGCCATCTCGCGCCCTGGCATGGAACGGGGAAAATGACTTACGCGAGGCTGTTGGCGCCTGAGATCCTTCGCGACGTCCAGCACGTCATCTATTGCGACATCGACGTCCTGTGGGAAGCGGACGTGTCTCGGCTGTGGGATCTTCGGTCCGATTCGGACTCGCTGCAATATGTCCGAGACGCGTCGCGTTCGCGTGGAGACGCGGCAGAAGACCGATGGCTTGCGGAGCATGGCCTGTCGCTTGACAGCGACAACTACTTCTGCTCCGGGCTTTTGCTGATGAACTTGGCGAAGTTTCGCGCCGAGTCCCTTCACAAGAAGGCTCTTGACCTTCTTGGGCAGACCGGCGGCGAAGCCACCTACCCCGACCAGACCATCCTCAACGTCGTCTTCTCAAGGCGCACGGATACGAGCGAGCTGCCTGCGGAATGGCAAGTCGCCTCCAGCGACCGCAAGCACTTCTCAACCGGTGGGTGGGCAGGGCTCATTCATTTCGCGGGCGACTGTCCGTGGAAGCCGCTTCGAGAGACAAACCACCTGCTGACCGACCTCCATCTGCTGTGGCATCGGATGTATTCGAGCGCCGCCGGAATCTCGGTTTGGCAATCGCTTCGAGAGGCGAATTCGCTCGCGTGGATCATCCTGGGGCGTGGCCTGTATCTCGCCATTTGCCACATGCCGTTCTTCAGGCGCCTTCTTTCGGCGTTCCTGAAGGTGCAAGGCAAGAGCCCGGCTTTTCTCGATTCGGTCTTTCGCTGCCGAAAACTCACAGCCGATCACCGTGTTTAGCCGGTTGGTGTCATCGCCTGATCAGATGCGAAGATAGACCCGAAGCTTGCGCTTCGGGCAAGGGGCAGAAGCCGCTCATCGCCCCTGCCACCTTCGCCAGCCCGCAAGGCTATGGAAGCCAAGCGGCTTCGTTCCGTCGCGCGGCCACTTCTCCAACGCGAACTTCAGGAAGTCCGTCGAGGCGTTCCTCACGAGGGAGGCGTAGCGCGTCAGCGCGAAAAACAGGCGAGAGATCCGACTTGTGCAAATGCTCCGCCAAAGTCCACCCGAACGGCGCGAGGAACAGGCCTCGCTTCCAGACCTCGTTGATTGAACCTTTCTCCCAGCCGTCATAGCGACGGAAATGTCGCAGATTCTTTTTCAAGTCGGCGACCGGGACGAAGAACGTGCAACATGAGTTGTCGACGCGGCCGAAGACCCGTCCGTTGATTGCGCAGAATCTCCTGACGTCCTGGCGGCGGATGCGGTCGGGGTGGAAATGCGGGTTCAGACCGACGACGTTCGAGCATTCGGACAGCACGGCGTAAGGCACGACGAGCGCGTCTAACGAGAGGAGGTAGTCGTCCTCCAGGAAGAGAGCCACCGCGCCGTCCCGGTCGCGCAGGGCGATGTCGACCTGTGTCTGGAAGCTGGGTCCGTTCCCGTCTGACCGCGAGTCGACGAACTCGACAGACAGCGCGTGCTTCTCAGCCATCTCGGCGTAGAGGGTCTTTCCCTCGTCCGACAGCCGGTCGGTGACGATGGTGATGCGAATGGCGCCGTCGCCGTGTTCGTCGGCGAAGCGCCGGGCCGCCGGGAAGAGCGAGCACGCGCCAACGCGGATGACGTCAAGTTTCGTGACGATGCCCAACGCCTCGAGATTCCGAGAGCCGTTCACGTTCAGCACCCGGTCAGTCGACCGAAGGATCACGTGCAGCTGCGAGAGCGTTCGCGGTCCGCCGAGGCGAAGCTGCTTCCGGGCGACGCGCCACCATTGGTTGAGCGAGGGGAAGTGGTCTCGCAGAAGGTCGACTTGCTTCAGGTAATACGGCAGGTAGCCGGGGTCCTTCGCGGCGCGGCGAAGCGCCTCAATGGCCTGAGAGATCATCTTCGGCTCCTTTCAGTGGGACAGAGACCCGAAGCTCGCGCTTCGGGCACGGGACAGAGCGCTTCGGGCACGGGACGAGAGAGGCGGCGGCGACGATGTCGCGCAGGGACTCCTCGATAGTGCGCTGCGGACTCCATCCGGTCTCGCGGCGGATCTTCGCGCTGTCGCCGACGATGACCGGGTTGTCCGCCGGACGCACGAACTTTGGATCTACCTCCGTCTCGACCGCGACGCCGACCGCCTCCGCCGCGAGGCGCAGCACCTCGTCCAGCCTCCGGCCCGTCCCCGAGCAGACGTTGTAGACCTCGCCAGTCCGCCCCGAGTCCAGCAGCGCGAGATACGCCGCGACGGCGTCGCGGACGTCGAGGAAGTCGCGGACGATCGAGAGGTCGCCCGCCTTGACGCGCGCGACGCCCGCGCCCGCCTCCCGCGCCGCGAGGAGCTGCCGCACGAAACTCGGCACGACGAAGGCGTCGCGCTGGCCGGGCCCCACCTGGTTGAACGAGCGCGTCATCACCACGTCCAGTCCGTAGCCATTCGCGTAAAGCCCAGAGAGCTGCTCCTGCGCGACACGCGCCACCGCGTAGGGGCTCAACGGCGCGAGGGGGCGCGTCTCCGGGATCGGCGTCTCGTCCGCCGGCACGACGCCGTATTCCTCGGACGACCCGACGGACAGGATCCTCGCCTTGAGTCCGAGCGCGCGGACGGACTCCGCCACGTTGAGGAACACGTTGGTGTTGTTGAGGAAGCTCTCGACCGGCGCCTCCCAGCTCTTCGCCACGCTGGAGACCGCCGCCAGGTGGACGACGTGCGTCGGGCGCTCGACCTCCATGATGATGCGCACGGCGGCGGCGTCCAGGAGGTCGCACGAGTAGTAGCGGTCGACGCCGTTCGCCGCGCCCGCCGCCATGTCGACGCCGACCGTCTCGTCGCCGCGTCCGCGAAGCGCCTCCACGAGGAAGCGCGCGACGAAGCCGTTCGCGCCGGTCACCAGCACCCTTCTTCTTTCAGGTCTTTCCATGCGCGTATTCTACCAAATCCCCGCGTGTTCATGGCAAGCTACGCGCCATGACGTTAAAGCACGCAATCTGGTCGCTCCGCCGCTACGGCGTTCGCGGAGCAATTGACTTCGCCCTCGACCTTCCGAGGAAATGGAGTCTTCGTCGCCGACCACTTCTCGGACGCGAACTTCAGGAAGTCAGTCGAGGCGTTCCTCGCGCGCCGCGGCTAGCGGACGAAGAGGATGAAGCCGTGCGTCGGCGTGAGCGAGGCCCAGGGCGTGTTGCCGTAGGTGCCCAGGTTCACCCGCCGCCCGTTCGGCGACGGCTCGACGCAGACGACCGAGCGGTCGCCGGCGTCGATCGCCGGCGAGACCGACTTCGTCTTCGGGCCGACCGTCCCGTCGTTCAGCCAGTATTGCTCCGACGAGAGCAGGTGCACGTCAATGGCCGCGAGGTCGGAGTAGTCCGTCGTCGAGACGATCGCCGCTCCGGTGTCCGAGATCGCGTATAGCGCCGCGAAGGCGTCCGCGCCGGAGACGAACAGCGGGTCGGCGACGACGACGCTGTTCTCGTCCAGCGCCAGCGTCGCCGCGTCGGCGGCGCGGCACTTGTCCGCGCCCGTCCCAGTCAGCAGCGTGTGCGAGACGGTGCAGGAGCCGCCCTTGACCTCGATGTCCTCGGCGTATCCCGCCGTGCGGTACCGGTTGCGGTAGTTGCCCCAGACGACGCAGTTCCTGACCGCGACCGCGCCGCCGAGGACGTTGATACCGCCGGCGGCGCACTGGCTGTCGGTGACGTTGTAGGCGATGGTGCAGTTCTCCAGCTCGCAGGTCCTGGTCGCAGCGCCGAGGTCGACGACGATGGCCCCGCCGTTGTTCGACTTGGACTGGCTGTTGTCCATGAGCCCGTAGTTGCCGACGAAGGCGCAGTTGGTGAACGCGCTGCCTCCGCAGTCGCCGATGAGGTAGACCGCGCCGCCGGCCGCCCGGTTGCCGAGCGCGTTCGCCGCCACGCGCGACCGGCGCATCGTGACCGGCGTCGCCGAGACGTAGAGCGCAGAACCGTTCATCGCCCCGAAATATCCGTAGTAGTTGCCTGACCTGACGGTCTGCATCCCGTTGGAGACGAAGAGCGAGTCGTCCACCGTCAGGCGGGCGCACTCCTCGGCGTATACCGCCGCGCCGTGTCCGCCGTTCTCGCCGCGCTTGTTGATGTCGACCATGTTGCCGTCGAACACGCAGTTGGTGACGGTGACGAATGACGCCGAGCCGCCGCTTAGGTAGAGGCCCTTTCCGCTGAGGTCGGACACGCTCCGCCCGTTCAGCCCGAAGCGGCAGTCGCGCACCACGAGGTCGCCGGCGCCCGTCTTCTTCACCGCGCGCTGCGACGCGCCGACGAACGCCAGCCTGTCCAGCTCGAGGGTCGCGCCGGCCGCGTTGTCGAACGAGAAGCCGTCGATCATGTTGCCGTAGGCGAAGGTCGTCCGCGTCCCGTCCGCGCGCTCCGCCGCCGAATCCTCCGTCCCGGCGAAGCCGCCGCGAATGACCAGCGGCGCGGACAGCGAGACGTTCGCGCTGGCGTCTTCCGTCTCGCGAGCGATCCAGACCTCGGACTTGCCGGAGACGCCGGCCGCCAGGGCCGCCGCCAGCGTCGGGTAGGCGTCCTCCCAGTCGGAGCCGTCCGCCATGCAGTCGGCGCCCTCGCGCACGTGGACGACGCCCTCGCCGCCGCCGCGGCCGCAGAACGCCGCCTTCGACTTGCCGGTCGGCGACGTCTCCGACCTGCCGGTCGCCGCCGTCGCGCCGTCCGCCTCGACGCGGTAGGTCAGCACGATCCTGTCCGTCGGCTCGAAGTAGCGCGGGACGCCCCAGATCAGCACGTCGCCGTTCATGACGCCGCCGAACGTCTTCGTCGCGAACTCCTCGCCATTGACAATGCAGACGACGGTGACGGTGGCGAGATACGCCGTCCCCGTCTCGATCCCCATCTCCAGCGTCGCGTAGGGACGCGACAGTCCGTCGCGGTATTCGACGGAGAACGCCTCGACCTTCGGCGTGCCAGACGGCGTGAGCGAGGCCTGGTCGGTGTTGCCGTAGGCGCCGAGGTTGACGCGCCCGCCGTTCGGCGCCGGCTCGACGCAGGCGGTAGCCGGGTCGCCGGAGTCGATCGCCCGCGAGAACTCCGACGTCGCCGGGCCCGCCGCCCCGCCGTTCACGAAGTAGCCCTGGGGAGAGAGCAGGTGCGCGTCCAGCGAAAGCAGGAACGCATGATCGAAGCCCGTGCCGGGGTTGACGTATTCCGTCCCGTAGGAGAGCCGCTCCTCGTAGTCCGCGAACGGCGTGACGAAGCCGGGGTCGTCCGTGTAGACGCTCGCCTCGTCGATGGAGATGCTGGTGGACGCCACGCCATGGCAGTATTCGATCGTCGTGCCGGTCAGGATGGAGTGAGAGACGCTGACCGTACCGCCCTTCACCTCGATCTCCGAGCCGATGCCGGACGTCTTGAGGTCGCCGTGGACGTTGTGCCAGAAGATGGAGTTGTGGACGTTCACGGAGCCGTTGTGGACGTTGAGCGCGCCGGGAGAGCCGGGGCCCTGCGAGAGGTTGTAGGCGAAGGTGCAGTTCTCGACGTCGACCGTGTCCGCCGCCTGCGGCACGAGCACGAGGGCGCCGCAGCGGCTGGCGACGCCGCCGTCGCGGTAGTTGAAGGCGTAGTTGCCGACGAAGGCGCAGTTGGTGAACGCGCTCGCGCCCATGTAGCCCTCGAACTTCGCGATGCCGCCGTCCTCGTCGCTCTGGCGGCTTGCGCCGACGTTGCCGGCGAAGCGGACGCGCCGCATCGTGACCGGCGTCCCGTAGCCGTAGACCGCCGCGCCCTTCGTGCCGCGGCTGTCGCGGCCGCCGGACGCGACGACCGTGCCGTTGGACGCGAAGAGCGTCCCGTCGCAGACGAACCTCTCGTGCCCGGCGACGAACACCGCAGAGCCGGACTGGTTGGCGTTCGCCGTCTGGTTGCGCATCTGCCCCTCGAAGCGGCTGTCCGAAACCGCCAGCGTCCCGACGCCGTATGCCGCCGTCGCGTAGACGCCCTTTCCGAGCGTGTTCTGCGTGCGGCCGTTGTTCATGAAAACGCAGTCGGAGAACGCCAGGCTGCCGCAGTCGCGCTTCTCGACCGCCCGGTTCTTCGCCCTCGCGAACTCAACGCGCTCGAACGCCAGCGTCTTGTCGCTGGCGACGGACGCGCGCACGAGGTCGTATGCCTCGCCGCCGGACAGCGCAGACCGCGCCCCGGCGACGCGCTCCGACGCATCCGCCTCCGTCCCGGCGAAGCCGCCGCGCACGACCAGGTCGTCCGTGATGCGCGTCCACGCGGCGTCCGCCGACCAGGCCAGGTCGCCGGCGATCCATATCTCGTTCTTCTTCGCGGAAGCGGCGGCCAGCGCCGCGTCGAGCGTCGCGAAGGCGTCCGTCCAGCTGGATCCGTCGCCGGCGCCCGCCGCGTCGCCCTTCACGTAGAGGACGCTCCCGTCGCCGACGTCCGGCTTCGCCGGGGCCGAGCCAGGCGTCAGGTCGAGCGCCGCCAGCGCCGTGTAGACCTCCGCGCTCTTCGTGTAGGAGAGTTCCGTCCCGAAGGTCATCAATGCCTCAATGTCGAGGACGCTGGTCGCGAAGCCGGGGTCGCCGCTCCGCACGGTGTCCGAGTCGACCGCCAGGTTCGCCGCGCTCTCGCACGTCACCGAGTGCGCCAGCGACGACAGGAGCGTCCGCTCCATCGAAAGCGAACCGGAGCCGTGGACGCTGACGTCGGAGCCCCAGCCGTGCGCGTCGGCGTAGCCGAGGACGTTGTGGAAGAACGTCGAGTCGACGACGTGCGCCCTTCCGCGCCGCACGGACAGCCCGGCGGCGGACATGTGCGACTTCGTCAGGTTGTAGGCGAAGGTGCATCCGCTGACGTCGAGCGTCGCGTCGTCGCCGCTGGGCTGGAAGATGCAGATGCCGCCGCCGTTGCCGCCGCCCATGGCGATCAGGTCCTGGTTGCCGGAGAAGGTGCAGTTGGTCATCGCGGACTCTCCGGCCGCGCCGCCGAAGTAGACCGTCCCGCCGGCGCTGTCGCCCTGCGGCATCGAGATGTTGCCGGCAAAGAGCGTGTTCCTGAGCGTCGCCGGGGCGTTCGAGAGATAGAGCGCGAGCCCGCGGTGGTCCGCACCCCATCCGTTGGACTGGGTGGCGAGCCAGACGCCGTTGGTGACGAACCGGCAGTCGTCCACGAAAACGCGCTGCGCGGACATGACGTAGACGCCCCAGCCGCCCGGCCTGTTCTGCGGATACAAGACCGGGCCGTTGCCGCTGATCTCGCATCCGGAGAGGGTCACGACGCCGGCGCCGTTCGCCCGGAGCCCGCAGCCGCCGGCATTGCCGGTGTTGTGCCCGATGGTGCGTCCGTTGCCGCTCAGCGAGCAGTTCCTGAACGTCACCGGGCCGGAGCCGGTCTTGTCGACGCCGCGCGTCTTGCCGCGAGTGACCGCGACGTTCTCGAACTCCAGCGAGCCGGACACGTCGAACACGAAGACGTCGTATGCCTCGCCGCCGGAGAACGTGGACATCGCGCCGTCGCTCTCGCGCGCCTCCGGGTTCTCGTCGTCCCCGGAGAAGCCGCCGCGCACGACGAGGGAGTTTGCGACGGACACCGTGGACGGCGCGGCCGACATCTCGACGTCGCCGGAGACGCGGACCTCGGCGTCGCCCTCGACGGCGACGGCGGCGGCGAGGGCGTCCGCCCACGCCATGCGGTTCGCCCAGCTCGATCCGTCGCCGGAGCCTGACGCCGCGGAGCCAGCGTAGAAGACCGTCGCCGCCTGCGCGGACGAAGCGAGAAGCGCGGCAAGCGCGATGAGTTTCGGTTTCATTTTGAGACTCCTTTTTCCCCTTTTCAAGTTTTCGATTGCGTATTATACCCCCCCCCCCCCGCAGTTTGTCAAGGGGGTGGCAGGCCTGGGTAATGCAGAACTGAACGGGTGACACCAAATACTGAACGCGCCGATATTCTTACGAAACCACATTCGCCAACGCCGCCAACGAGGCGACTTTGACGGCAGGGGCGACAACAGACTTGGCGAGGTCGGACAAAGCCGCGCGCCGTTCGCATTGGCGGGTTCGCTTCAGATACGCGACGACCGACTGCGCAAGGCGGAACGCGAACATCGGCGGGACGGCGTTGCCGATCTGCGTGAACTGCTGCTCCTTCGTGCCGGAGAACTCGAACCAGTCCGGGAAACTCTGCAGCCGCGCCGCCTCGCGGACGGAAATGCGGCGGCGCCTTCCGTCATCGAGGCGGATGCGGTGCATGTCGCTCGTGCAGCCCGCGAGATTGCGGCACGTGAGCGTCCGCGCCGGCTCGTCAAGGCGCAGGTCGCGCGGACGGCTGCAGTGGGACGCCTTCTCATACGCGGCGATATACCGATCCATTGAGGGCGTCAGGAACTCGGCGTCGGCAGGGATGGCGGCGAGCGTGTCCGCAAGGGCCTCGCCCGCCGTCACTTCGCGCATCGTCTCTTCCGGGAATCGGAAGCCGCCGTGATGTCCGACGATCACAAGCCGCTCCCGCTTCTGCGGCACGTCGTAGT
>CAVCXQ010000037.1:0-8771 GCA_963606275.1 uncultured Muribaculaceae bacterium
TCCTCTCCGAGAAGAAGCAGATGGACTCCGAGGAGGGCGTGACGATCATGGCGGGTGCGGTGATCGACGACGTCCTCGGCCTGATCGTGCTCGCGATCGGCAACGGCATCATCGCGGCGAACCACGCGGCGGCGAAGCTCGGCGGCGCGGCGGGCGCGATGGACTGGGGCGCGATCGGCCTCGTCGCCCTCAAGGCGTTCGGCATCTGGCTCGGCGCGACGGCGATTGGCCTCCTCGCGGCGCGTTACATCGCGAAGTTCCTGAAGGCCGCCTTCAAGAGCCCCGTCGTCATCGCGACGATGGCCTTCGGCCTCGCGCTCGTCCTCGCCGGCTTCTTCCAGTTCATGGGACTCGCGATGATCATCGGCGCCTACGTGATGGGCCTCGCGCTCTCCCGCACCGACCTCAAGCACCCGATCCAGGAGATGCTCACGCCGGTCTACACCTTCCTCGTGCCGGTGTTCTTCTGCTCGATGGGCATGATGGTGGACGTCACCGCGCTCTGCTCGAAGCCCGTCCTGGTCTTCGGCGGCATCTACACCGCGCTCGCCGTCGCGGCGAAGGTGATCGGCTGCATGATCCCGTCGCTCTTCTGCGGATTCAACCTGCTCGGCGGCCTGCGCGTCGGCGCGGGCATGGTGCCGCGCGGCGAGGTCGCGCTCATCATCGCCGGCCTCGGCCTTTCGAGCGGCTACCTCACCCAGGAGATCTTCGGCATCGGCATCCTGATGACGCTCGTCACGACCGTCGTCGCGCCGCCCGCGCTCGTCGGCCTCTTCGCGCCGAAGAAGCGCGGCGTCCGCCATCCGAAGCAGAACCACGACAGCTCGCGTCCGGTGGTCTTCGAGCTCTCGACGCCGGACATCGCCGCGCTCATGCTCGACAAGCTCGTCGCCGAGTTCCGCGAGGAGGGCTTCTACACGTCGCTCCTCTCGAAGGAGGACAGCATCTGGGAGATCGCCATGGACGACATGGAGCTCTCCGTGCGCCGCGACAAGAACGTGATCGAGGTCTCCTGCACGCCGGCCGAGGAGGCGATCGTGATGACGGCGTGGATGGAGGTCGCCTCCGAGATGAACGACCTCGCGCGCCAGATCTCCAAGCCCCTGCGCCGCGAGGACGTCGAGCGGATGCTCCCGACCGACTCCTCGACGAAGAACCACGCCTCCGGCGGCGTCAGCCGCGTCATCCACGGCTTCGTCATGCTCCCGAGCTTCCGCGCCTCGACGAAGCAGGAGGCGATCGAGAAGCTCGTCGCCGAGATCGCCGCCAAGCACCCGAACGAGGTGCGCGACGTCGTCGAGGCGACGGCCGCCGTCCTCCGCCGCGAGGCGTCCATGCCGACCGGGCTCGACCACGGCATCGCCGTGCCGCACGGACGCAGCCCGTTCGTCGAGGGCATCGTCGGCGCCGTCGCCATCCTCGACAACTCCGGCACGGCCAACGGCTGCATCCCGGACTACGAGATGTTCGACAACTCGACGGTCTCGATCATCGTGCTCACGCTCGCCAACGACGCGGCGCAGACGCCCTACCTGCAGCTGATGAGCTTCATCTCCAAGGCCCTGCGCGGCAACGCCGGCTACGAGAAGCTCGCGAAGTGCAAGACCGAGGACGAGATGCGCAAGTTCTTCCACGGCATCCGGTGACGGGCGAGACCATCGCCGCGATCGCGACCGCGCCCGGCCCCGCCGGCGTCGCGGTCGTTCGCGTCTCGGGGCCCGACGCCTTCTCCGTCGCCGCCCGCCTCACGCGCGGTCGCTTCACGCCGCCGCCCGGCCCGCAGCCCAAGGCCCGGGTCCTCGCCCTCTTCGCCCCGCCGGTCTCTTCTGTCTTTCCCGTCTCCTCCCGGCCTCACGTCCCTGTCGCCTCTCACGTCTCTCACGACCCTGACAACTGGGTGAAGGACGACCGACGACCGACGACCGACGACGGCGTTAAGGACGAAGGACAACGGGCGGGTTTTCTCGACACCGCCGTCGTTCTCGCCTTTTGCTCGCCGCGCTCATACACTGGCGAGGACGTCGTCGAGTTCCAGTGCCACGGCGGCGCCGTCACGCCGCGCCGCGTGCTGGAGGCCGCTTTCGCCGCCGGGGCGCGGCTCGCCCGGCGCGGCGAGTTCACCGAACGCGCCTTCCTCAACGGAAAGCTCGACTACGACCAGGCCGAAGGCGTCCTCGACCTCATCCACGCGAAAACCGAACGCGCGGCGGACGCCGCGCAGGACGCGATCGCCGGACGCCGCCGCCGCGAGAGCCGCGAGCTCTACGACCGCGCCCTCGACCTGTCGTCCACGCTCGAGCACGCGCTCGACGTCGACGAGAGCGAGCTGCCGGAGAGCTTCTTCTCGTCGCTCGCCGCGTCGTTCGCGTCCCTCGACGCCGCGCTCGCGGCGGCGGCGAAGCGTCTGCGCGAAAGCCGCATTCTGCGCGAGGGGGCGCTCGTCGTCTTGGCCGGGCCGCCGAACGCGGGCAAGAGCTCGCTCCTGAACGCGCTGGTCGGAGAAAGCCGCGCGATCGTGAGCGACGTCCCCGGCACGACGCGCGACGCCGTCGAGGCGTGGGTCGACTTCGACGGATGGCCGATTCGCCTCGTCGACACCGCCGGCCTTCGCGAAACCGCCGACGCGATCGAGCAAGAGGGCGTCAGAAGGGCCGAAGAGCTGATCGAGAAGGCTGACGTCGTAGTCGCCCTGACGCCCCTCACGCCGCCCCAGCGTCTCGCACAGCCCAAAGCAATTTCGATTAACGCGAAGTGCGACCTCTCGCGCTCGCCCTCTCTTCTCAACGTCTCGGCGAAGACGGGAGAGGGGGTTGAGGCGCTTCGCCGCGAAATCGTCGCCGTGCTCGAGCGTTGTGCGGCGGCGACGGCGGCCGAGGCGGCGAGCGACGCGCCCGACGACCGCGCCCTGTCTGTCCTGTGCGAGGCGCGCGCGCGCCTCGCCCCGTTCGTCGCGTCCGCCGCGCCGCTCGACCTGGTGCTCGCGGCGAACGCGGTGCGCGCGGCCGCCGAGGCGCTCGGCTCGCTCGTCGGCGCGACCTGCTCGGCCGACCTCCTCGACCGCCTCTTCTCGCGATTCTGCGTCGGCAAGTGATGACCGGTGTCGTCTTGTGCGTCTTAGAATGGGTTCACGGCCACCTTCTTCTCCCGGATTTCCCCGCAGGTGTAGAGCTGCTTTTTGAGCTCGATGCCGAACGCCTTGAGAATCGCGAATTGCCTTGTTGAGGCATCCACTCTTCAGGAACCGCCTGAATCCCTTGCTGTGCGCCGACGAGATGCGGTCGCTGCCGGGATGCTCCTTCAGATTCGCGAGAAACTCCATGAAGGACTTGTTCTCGTGCCTCTCCCGTCTCGGGAGAGTGCCGATTATACCATATCCCGCCGCGCCGACGCAACCAGGATCAATATGGTATAATCCTCGCCATGTTTCCCGACCTAGTCGACATCGGCTTCCTGCACCTGAAGACCTACGGGGCCTGCATGGCCGCTGGCTTCCTCGCCTGCTGGTGGCTCGTGGAGCGGCTGAGCGGACGCAAGGACCTCTCCAACTTCCTCCTCTCGCTGATGGTCGCCGGCGTCGTCGGCTCGCGCGCCGCCTACGTCGTCGAGCACTGGAGCTCCGAGTTCGCCGCCAGCCCCGCGCAGATAGTCCGCGTCGACCAGGGCGGCCTCATGTTCTACGGCGGGCTGATCCTCGCGTTCCTCGTGTTCTGCGCCTGGTGCGCAGTCCGCCGCGAGCGTCCGCTCGCGCTCGCCGACCTGCTCGCCACGGTCGTCCCCCTCGGCCACGCCTTCGGGCGCGTCGGGTGCTTCTTCTACGGATGCTGCTACGGGCGCGACTCCGACGCCTGGTGCGCCGTCACCTTCCCGATGGGCAGCCCCAGCTGGTTCGCGCACGGGCGGCGGATGGTCTCGGTGCTGCCGACGCAGCTCTTCGAGGCCGCCGCGCTGCTGGCGCTGTTCGCCGCGCTCCTCTTCCTCTACCGGCGCTTCCGCCGCTACACGGCAGGGGCCTACTTCGTCGGCTACGCGGCGATCCGCTTCGGGCTCGAGTTCCTGCGCGGCGACGAGAGGGCGTCCGTCGGCGCGTTCTCGATCTCGCAGGCGATCTCCCTCGGCATGGCCGTCCTCGGCGTCGCGCTCGTCGCCGCCGACTTCCGCCGCGCCGGGGCGGAAGGCGAGGCCACGGGGCAAGGCACTTGAACTTCAACGGAAAAACCACAAGCAAGGAGGAACAGCAGATGAAGATGACGATTGCAGCCGCGGCGGCAGGGATGGCCGTGCCGCTTCTCGCCGGGATCTACGGCGACACGCCGGACGCCAAGCACGCCTGGGCCGTCCACGACATGAACCGCCCCAATCCCGCGAAGGTCGAGCCGGGCGCGACTCTCGGCCAGCCGCCGTCGGACGCCGTCGTCCTCTTCGACGGAACGAAGGAGTCGTTCGAGCGCAACTGGTGCGACAAGGAGGGCAATCCGTCGAAGTGGAAGCTCGGCGACGGCGACTTCCACTGCGCGCCGGGCTGGGTGAACGGCGGCGCGGTCTACACCCGCGGCGAGTTCGGCGACTGCCAGCTCCACCTCGAGTTCCGCCACGACGCCGAGCTCGGCGTCGTCCCGAAGGAAGGCGCGCAGATGCACGGCAACTCCGGCGTGTTCATCATGGGCAACTACGAAGTCCAGATCCTCGAGTCCTACGGCACCAACCCGGCGGACATGAAGAATCCGAACTACGCCGACGGGCAGGCGGGCGCGGTCTACGCCGAGAACCCGCCGATGGTCAACCCGGCGCGGCGTCCGGGCGAGTGGCAGAGCTTCGACATCGTCTTCCACCAGCCGAAGTGGGAGGGCGGCAAGATGGTCGAGCCGGGCAGCATGACCGTGTTCTTCAACGGCGTCCTCGTCCAGGACGACTGGCAGATGGAGGGGCTGACGACCCACGCCAGGCGGCGTCCGCTCGCCCCCCACAAGACGAAGGACAGGCTCTTCCTGCAGGACCACGGCTGCGTCGTGCGCTTCCGCAACGTCTGGATCCGCGAGATACCGCCGCGCTGGGCGAACGTCACCCACTCCGAGCGGTACGGGCGCGAGGCTGACGTGGCCGCGCTCCGCCGCGAGACGGCCGCCGGGCTGCTCGCGAAGATCGACGCGGCGAAGTGCGGCGCCGAGCAGGCCCTGCAGGCCATGGAGGTGATCTCCTACTCGAAGGAGGAACCGTTCGGGTCCGCGTGCCGCAAGGTCCTCGACGGATATCTCGCGAAGCTCGAGGCGATGGACGACAAGGCTCTGGACGCGGCGAAGGACGACGTCGTCCGCGTCAAGCGCGCCGCCGAGGTGCTCGAGCGCAACAAGGTCGCGCCCGGCTGCCAGTTCTGCGCGAAGGTGCTCGCCATCGCCAAGAGGAAGGGATGGTGAGTCTTATGAAGAGGGCATTCGGCACGACGCTCGTCGCGGCCGCCGCGCTCGCCGCCGCCTCCGCCGCCATGGCGGAGCAGGCGGCACCGCTGGCGAAGAGGATCTCCGAGACCAGGAAGGACGTCCGCAACGACGTCTGGCACGGACACGACCGCGTCGTGTTCGACTTCGACGGGCACCAGGCGTGGATCGTGCTGCCGAATGGCGAGCCGGCGGAGGGCGCGCCGTGGACGTGGACGATGCAGTGGGCGGACGCGTTCGTCGACCGCCAGGGCTGCCTCGGGACGCTCGCGCGCGGCTGGCGGCATGTCACCATCGACGTGTTCGGCACGCGCATGGACGCCGAGGGGCTGCGCGTCTGCCGCGCCTTCCAGCGATACCTCGTCGAGACCCTCGGCTTCGCGCCGCAGGCGCGGCTCATCGGGATGAGCTGGGGCGGGTTCTTCTCCGTGCGCTACGCGAACGCGCACCCTGACTGCGTGAGGCGCATCTACCTCGACGCGCCGCTCCTGCACTTCGGGTCCGGCTTCGCAAGGGGCGGGGCGCACTCCGACGCGTCCGACACCCTCGGCCCGTGGGCGGCGTCCGTCCCGGCGGACGGCAACTGGCTCGACGACCCGCGGATGCCGGTCAACATGGCCGGCGCCCTGGCGCGCGCGAAGATCCCCGTCCTGCTCCTCTACGGCGGACAGGACCAGAGCGTCGTGCCGGAGACGAACTGCGAGCTCTTCGCCAGCAGGTTCAAGGCGGCGGGCGGCGACATCAGCGTCAACGCGAGGACGGCCTTCGGGCACCATCCGCACGGGCTCGACCCGGACAAGACCGGGCAGATCGTCGACTTCTTCCTGGAGACGCCGGCGAAGGCGGGGGAATGACGCGGCGATGAAGCGCATCGGCATAGTCGGGGCGGGCCGCTTCGGGCTTTCGCTGGCGGAGTCGCTGGCGAACGCCGGGCTTGAGGTCGTGCTGCTCGACCGCAACCGCCCCGCCATGCAGCAGGCCAACGAGTTCGCCACGGCGCTCCAGGGCGACGCCACCCAGCCGCGCGTCCTGGAGGAGGCCGGCTTCGGCGAGTGCGACGTCGTCGTAGTCGCCATCGGCTCGAACATCGAGGCGTCGATGATGGCGACCGCCAACTGCAAGGAGCTCGGCGTCCCCAACGTCGTCGCCAAGGCCACCAGCGAGCTGCACGGCAAGATCCTCCGCCGCATCGGCGCGGACTCCGTGGTCTACCCCGACCGCGACTCCGCCCGCCGCCTCGCCCGCGCGCTCGCCAACCACGACGTCGTCGACTTCCTGGAGGTCTCGGAGGGCTACTCCATCGCCGAGATCGACGTTCCCGACGGCGTCGCCGGCCGCTCGCTCGCCGAGGCCGACCTCCGCCGCCGCACCGGCGTGACCGTCCTCTGCATCCGCCGCGCCGGAGAGGGCCAGAAGGAGCGCCGCGCGATCTTCCCGCAGGCCTCCGACGTCATCGAGCCGGGCGACCGCCTCATCGTCTTCGGCGAGACGAAGCGGCTCGACGAGCTCTCCGCCAGGTGAGCGGCGACGCATGGCAGGGTTCCTGAGCGCCGCCCTCGTCGCCGCCATGGCCTGGCTGCCGGCGGACGGCTGGCGGGAGACCCCCGACCCGTCCGCCAGCCCGCGCGCCAGGAAGGGCGGCGTCGTCCGCTTCGCCGGGGGACAGTCCCCGAAGAGCTACAACGCCTACGTCGACGGCAGCTCCTACTCGCGCATGACCTTCGACCTCATGTACGACTCCCTGCTCTCCGTCGACCGCGACACCCTCGACTTCCGGCCGGGCCTCGCCAGGCGCTGGGCGACGTCGGAGGACGGACGCGAGTTCGCCTTCGAGCTCGACCCGGAGGCGCGGTGGTCGGACGGCTCGCCGGTCACCGCCGCAGACGTCAAGTGGACGTTCGACGCCGTCACCGCGCCGGAGAGCGACACCGGCTCCTGGAAGGCCGTCCTCGGCGCGTTCGAAAGCCCTGAGGACGACGGCGGCCGCGTGGTGCGCTTCCGCCGCCGCTCGGCGAGCGGACGCGACTGGCGCGACCTCATGCACTGCGGGCTCTTCCCGGTGCTGCCGCGCCACGCCTTCGAGGGGCGCGACTTCAACCGCGTCTCCTTCGTCGGCGCGCCGGTCAGCGGGCCATACCGCCTCTCCCGCGTCGTCGAGGCCGTCGAGGGCGAGTGGACGCGCGTCGACGGCTGGTGGCGCGCCGGCCGCCCGTCCGCGCAGGGGCTCTACAACTTCGACCGCATCGTGCTGCGCTACTACGCGGACAACGAAAACGCCTTCGAGGCGCTGAAGAAGCGGCTGCTCGACGTCTACCCGGTCTACTCGGCGCGGATCATGAACGAGGAGACGAAGGGACGCCAGTTCGCGCGCAACTGGATCCTCCGGCGCCGCGTCCGGAACCGCTCGCCGATCGGCTTCCAGGGCTTCGCGATGAACATGCGCCGTCCGCCGTTCGACGACCTGCGCGTCCGCCAGGCGATGGCGAAGCTAGTCGACCGCGAGACCATGAACCGCACCCTGATGAACGGGGAGTATTTCCTCCACCGCAGCTACTTCGAGGACCTCTACGACGAGAGCCGTCCCTGCCGGAACCCGACGTGGGCGTTCGACGTCGAGGGGGCGCGGCGGCTGCTGGCGGAGGCGGGGCTGAAGGACGGCTTCTCGTTCACCTTCCTGTCGCGCTCGTCGGGCGAGGACAAGTTCCTCTCTCCGTTTTCGCAGGCGCTGGCGGCGTGCGGGGTGAAGATGGAGATCGTGCGCAAGGACTTCGCGGGCTGGATGCGCGACATGGACTCGTTCTCGTTCGACATGACGTGGGCGGCGTGGGGGGCGGGCGCGTTCCGCAACCCGGAGACGTCCTGGTCGTCCGCCGAGGGGCGCCGCCAGGGCGGAGGAAACGTCACGGGGCTGGCGATGCCGGAGGTCGACGCGCTTGTCGAGGCGGAGAAGCGCATGGACTCCGCCGCGGAGCGCGAGGACGCCTACCGGCGCATCGACCGCCTGGTCGCGGGGCAGATGCCATACGTCCTGCTGTGGAACACCGACCAGCACAGGATCCTCTACTGGAACAAGTTCGGGACGCCTCGCCGGCTGCTGGGGCTCCGCGGCGACGAGGAGGCGGTGCTGACATACTGGTGGCAGGACGACGACCGCGTCCGCGAGCTGGACGACGCCGTCGCCAACGAGACCTGCCTCCCGTCCGTCCCCGTCGTCTGCGAATAGGCAATTGGTTTGCAGATCTCCTATTCCCATCCATTCGCGTCCGTCCTGTCGCTTGCCTACGTGCGGCGCGTTTCGGGGCAACGGTGCTCCCGCCTCCGGGCGGGCGACTTGGG
>CAVCXQ010000038.1:0-8623 GCA_963606275.1 uncultured Muribaculaceae bacterium
ACTCGCGCAGGATCTCCGCCGCGTCGTTCTGGACGGTGACCTCGTTCATGAGCATCCCGCCGCCCCAGGTGCCGCCGCCCGGCGCGAGCTTCGACTCGTACATCGCGACCTTGAAGCCCTTCTTCGCCAGGTCGTGCGCGGCGACGAGGCCGCTCGGGCCGGCGCCGACGATCGCGACGTCGATCGCGAGGTTGCTCTGGAGCTTCTCGAAATATCTCCGGACGATCGCGCCGGAGATGACCTCTTCCATTACGGCATTCTCTGCCATTTCGCTGCCTTCCTTTCCTACGCGGGCATTACCCCGTTCAGGTCTACCGGTCTTTTCTCAGCCGGCGCGCACCGCGCGCGCCTGGCACCCGGACAAGTTGGCGCGTATGATACCAAATCCGCCGCGCCCCTGCTCGCCGCCGCATTGCCGGCCGGGCGTCTGCGCGGCGGGAGCGGAGATTTGGTATACTTCGCGCAAACGGGGCGTTGCACAGCCTGGTAGTGCGTCTGCTTTGGGAGCAGAATGTCGGAGGTTCAAATCCTCTCGCCCCGACCATCCTGCGCAATGTCCGACTTCGTCCATCTCCACCTCCACACGACCTACTCGCTCCTCGACGGGCAGTGCCAGATAGTGCCGCTCGTGAAGAAGGCGCGCGCCCTCGGGATGAGAGCCCTCGCCGTCACCGACCACGGCAACCTCTTCGCCCTCAAGAGCTTCTACGACGAGTGCCGCTCCAAGAAGGAGAAGACCTACGGCGACCTCGCGGGCGTCCGCGTCAAGCCGATCCTCGGCTGCGAGGCGTACGTCACCTCCACCGGCGACCACCGCACCCGCGACAAGTCGGAGTTCCGCCACCACCTCTGCCTCCACGCCCTCAACCTCACCGGCTACCACAACCTCGTCAAGCTCGTCAGCGAGGCGCACGTCCACGGCTTCTACCAGCGTCCGCGCATCGACCACGCGCTCCTCGAGAAATACCACGAGGGGCTGCACTGCTCGTCCGCCTGCGTCGTCGGCGAGGTGCCGCGGGCGATCGAGCAGGGGCGCATGGACGAGGCGGAGCGCCTGGCGAAGTGGTACAAGGAGCTCTTCGGCGACAACTACTCGCTCGAGGTCATGCTCCACCGGGCGGCGAAGTCAGGGCCGGACGTGCCGGTCTCCGCCCAGACCGAGTTCGCCGACCTCTACGAGCGCCAGCGCCGCGTCGTCAGGGGCTCGCTGGAGCTCGGCAGGAAGCTCGGCATCCGCGTCGTCGCCACCAACGACGTCCACTTCCTCGACGCGGCGGACGACGACTCGCACGACGTCCTCCTCGCGCTCTCGACCGGCAGGAAGATGTCCGACGAGAAGCGCATGGTCTACACCGGCCAGGAATACTTCAAGACCGAGGAGGAGATGCGCGCGCTCTTCGCGGAGAACCCGGAGCTGATCTCGAACACGCTCGAGGTCGCCGACCGCGTGGAGGACTACGAGCTCGACTCGCCGCCGATCATGCCGAAGTTCGCGATCCCCGTCTCCTTCGGCACGGAGGAGGGCTACGCGAAGAAGTTCGACGCGGACGCGCTGAAGGCCGAGTTCAACGTGCAGAAGGAGGGCAACTTCGACCGCCTCGGCGGATACGACAAGGTGCTGCGCATCAAGTTCGAGGCCGACTACCTCGCGGAGCTCGTCTGGGCTGGCGCGGCGAAACGCTGGGGCGACTTGGACGGGAAAATCTCCGACGACGTGCGCGAGCGGCTGCAGTTCGAGCTGGACACGATCAAGCTGATGGGCTTCCCCGGCTACTTCCTGATCGTGCGCGACTACATCCGCGCGGCGCGCGAGGAGTGCGGCGTCTGGGTGGGCCCGGGGCGCGGCTCGGCCGCCGGCTCGGCCGTCGCCTACGCGCTCTGGATCACGAACGTCGACCCGCTCAAGTACGACCTCCTGTTCGAGCGCTTCCTCAACCCCGACCGCATCTCGATGCCGGATATCGACGTCGACTTCGACGACGCCGGCCGCGAGCGCGTCCTCGACTACGTCACGCGCAAATACGGCGCCGACCACGTCGCCCACATCGTCACCTTCGGACAGATGGCCGCGAAGTCGGCGATCAAGGACGTCGGGCGAGTCATGGACTATCCGCTCGCGGACACCAACCGGCTCGCGTCCTACGTGCCGGACACGCCGAAGATCAGCTTCAAGGCGGCAATGTCGACGACGGACAAGAAGGGCCAGCCGAACAAGGACTACTCGCCCGACCTCGTCGCCGCGTTCGCGTCCGAGGACCCGGTCGTCCACAAGCTCATGGAGCGCGCCGGACGCCTCGAAGGGTGCATCCGCCAGCCGGGCGTCCACGCCTGCGGCGTCATCATCTCCCGCGACCCCATCGCCGAAACCCTCCCCGTCATGCCCACGCCGGAGAAGGGCGGCAAGAAGGGGAACGGGGAAAGGGGAACGGGGAATGGGGAACGGGGAAAGGGGAACGGCGACAAGCTGCTGACGACGCAATACGACGGGCATTTCGTCGAGCCGGTCGGACTCCTGAAGATGGACTTCCTCGGCCTGAAGACGCTGACGGTCGAGAAGGAGTGCGTCGCGCTCCTCGGCAAGGACAACCCGCGCGTGCCGGAGGCGATACGCGGCGAGGACGGCGCGCTCGACCCGGACAGGATACCGGACGACGACGCGGAGACATACGCGCTCTTCGGGCGCGGCGAGACGACGGGTCTCTTCCAGTTCGAGTCGCCGGGCATGAAGAAGTGGCTCATGGCCCTCCAGCCAGAGCGCCTCACCGACCTCGTGGCGATGAACGCGCTCTACCGCCCCGGCCCGATGGACTACATCCCGACCTTCGTCGCGCGCAAGCAGGGCGAGGAACCGGTCACCTACGACCACCCGGAGATGGAGGGACGTCTCAAGGACACCTACGGCGTCACCGTCTACCAGGAGCAGGTCATGCTCCTCTCGCGCGACCTCGCCGGCTTCACGCGCGGCGAGTCGGACAAGCTCCGCAAGGCGATGGGCAAGAAGCTCATCGACGTCATGAACGAGCTCAAGGCGAAGTTCGTCAAGGGCTGCCTCGCCAACCCGAAGTTCCGCGTCGGCAAGTGGGCGGACGAGGCGGAGGCGAACGCGCTCGTGGAGAAGATCTGGCGCGACTGGGAGGCGTTCGCCTCGTATGCGTTCAACAAGTCGCACGCCGTCTGCTACGCCTGGATCGCCTACCAGACCGGCTACCTCAAGGCGCACTACCCGGCCGAGTTCATGTGCGCCCAGATCTCGTCCGAAATCGGCAACTTCGACAAGCTCCCCGGCTTCGTCGCCGAGGCGCGCGACATCGGCCTCGAGCTCCTGCTGCCGGACGTGAACGAGTCGGGGGCGCGCTTCGTGCCGGCGAAGGGCTCGAAGGGCATCCGCTACGGCCTCGGCGGCATCAAGGGCGTCGGCAGCGCGGCGGCGGAGGCGATCGTCGCCGAGCGCGAGGCGAACGGGCCTTACAAGGGCTTCCTCGACTTCTGCCTCAGGCTCGGCGGCACGAACCTCGTCAACAAGCGCGTCGTCGAGAACCTGACGCGCACCGGCGCGTTCTCCACCCTGGAGCCGAACCGCGCCAAGCTCTTCCTCAACGTCGAATACGCGCTCAAGAAGGCGCAGGCGCGCGCAAAGGAAAAGGCGAGCGCCCAGACCAACTTCTTCGACATGATGTCCGGAGGAAAGGACGAGACGGCTTCCGACGCGGAGCTGGCGGACTCTCCGCCGTTCGCGCCGGCGGAGGACCTGAAGTGCGAGCGCGACCTGCTCGGCGTCTGCATCTCCGGCGACCCGATGGCCGCGTGCCGCCACTTCCTCGGCGGGCTCTCCGTCGTCCGCGTCGACCGCAAGGACGCGTCGCCAGTCCCGTTCTCGCTGGGCATGGTCGCGAAGCAGCCGGCGGCGGACGACGACTCGGCGTCCGGCGACGCGGACGCCGCCGCGCCGGAGGGAGGAGACGAGGCGGGCGGAGGCGAAGAGGCGGAGTCCGAAGGCTCCGCTGCGCCGGCGGGGAACGCGTCCGTCGAGGACCTGCTCAAGCAGTCCGAGGAGCGCGACTGGCCGCTGAAGTCGATGGCGCGGAACGTCGTCCGATCCAGGGGCGAGGTCGCCTGGAGCGACAGGGCGGCGTTCGACAAGGCGGTGCTGAAGGAGAAGCCGAAGATCAGGAAGCGCATCGACCGGGTGCTGCTGAAGAAGCTGGACGTCCGCGCCGTCGGCATCCTGGAGTCTTGCTCGGTCAAGACGCCGCGTCCGCGCGCGGACGGCTCGGTCGGGCAGAAGTGGGCGATCCTCGGCCTGGACGACGGGAGCGGACGCGCCGAGGGCGCGGCGTTCGCGAAGGTCTGGGAGAAGTGCAGCTCTCTGGAGGCGAAGGTCGACTCGCTCGTCCTCGTCTGCGGCGAACTCGCGCACAAGGCGACGTTCGCCAAGGAGGACGTCCACCGCGAGAGCCCGCAGGTCGGCGAGCTGGGCTTCACCGTCAAGGAGGCGTATGCTCTTGAGGACGCGATGCCGTTCCTCTCCAAGGGGCTGCGCCTTCGCCTGCGCTGCGACGAGACGCTCTCCGGCAGGCTGGCGGGGCTGCGGACGGCGATCGGCAAGAACCCGGGCGCGCTGCCGGTGCTGGTGGACCTCCTCTATTCCGACGGACGCGCCGTGACGATAGACCTGGGCGAGCAGTTCAAGGTGGCGGTGAACCTGTCGTTCCTGTCGGAGCTGGACAAGCTCGTCCCGCCGTCCGACGCCTCGTTCGGCCTTGACGACCGCATGAGCCTGGAGGAGCGCGAGCCCCCGCCCTGGGCGTAGCGCGTGATGCGTCCGCTAGTGGATGATCATGATCATCCCGGAGCGGTAGACCTCGTAGCAGCCGACGTCGATCGCGTCGCCGCGGACGCGCTGCCGGCCGCTCAGGTCGCCAGCCGGGACCGCGATGCCGTCCGTCGTCCCCGCGTTCTTCAGGATGCCGTCCGCCTTGGGCAGCCACCGCCCGTCGGTCGGGTTCGCGAACATCTCGGCAAGCGTCCCCACCTTGCAGGTGTCGTTGAGCGGCGTCTCGCCGTCTGTCACGCAGTTGACGAACTTGTACTTATTGGTCTGCCAGCTGATTGACGCGGCAGTTCCCTCGGTTGTCGTGTTCTTCGCGATCACGCAGTTGTAGATCCTGGCATCCGCCGCCGTCGCATGGACCACCGACGCCATTCCCGTGTGGCAGTTGTCGACGATCGTGCAGTTGTCCATCACCGCAGGGCCGTACAGGGCAACGACTTGCACCTGCTTGTTGTTTTCTATCTTCTGGTACGTATTGTCAGCGGTGGCGTTCTGCGTAATCAGGCAGTTCGAGATGCGTCCGCCGCCGTTAGAGTGGACATAGATGGCGATTCCGTACACGTCGTTTACCACCTGCATCGCGCCGTTCGAGATGACACAATGAGTCACCAGCGAATTGGGGGAGCATACGCACACGTTGACCCCGTAAGTTCCAATGCCCCTTCCCGAACGGATCACGCAGTTCGAGACCGTGCCGCCGTCGCCCGCAATCAGCACGTTCCCGCCCCAAGTTATGCTGTAGTCGCCTCTGCCGTTCTCGATGACGACGCCGGAGACCAGCGCATTCCGGTTGCGGAGGGAGACAACACGCTGCTTGTCCTTGGTGTTCCGGAGGATGACGTCCTCGGGCTTGCCCGTCATGCCGACGACCTCGATCGCGTTCGACAGGACGAACTCGCTCGCCTGTTCGTAGACGCCGGACGCGACGAAGATCTTGCCTTCCAGATAATCCTCGTCCTCGTCGAGATACTTCACCGCCGCGGCAATCGTCTTCTTCGCGTTCGCCAGCGTCAACCCGTCGTTGTCGTCATTGCCCTCCGTGCTGACGTAAAGGACGTTCGTGCTGTCCTCCGGCACGAAGAACGCCGTCAGGGTGCGCGGAGAGTCCGCCGCGACGGTGATTTCCGCCGCCGTCGTGTCCGCAACGCCGTCCGTATCGCCCTTCCAGCGGAAGAACCTGTAGCCCGCGCCCGGCGTCGCCTTCAAAGTCGCGCACCCGCCCTGCACGAACCAGCCGCCGTCGGAGACCGTCCCGCTGCCCTCGGCGCCGTGCACAGCCGTCACGACGCGGTTGGAGACCTCGAAGTTCCACGTCAACCGCACCTCGCCGCCCGGATGAATGAACGAAGCCGCGTTCCCCTTGCCGCTCTCAATCACCGTCCAGGCGTCATCGTCGCCGAGAGCCTCACTCTTCCAGCCGACGCAACCGACCATCGTGTCGTCGTCAATCACAATTGGGGTGGCGATGGTTGCCTCAACCGCCTCGTCCTTCCCGACGGCGCTCGTCCCATAACTCGGCGAGGGGTCGCCGTAATTCTCCGGCGATCCGACGACCGTGAGGGAGTCGGTCGGACGGCAGAAGTATTCGAGTTCCTGGATCATAATGTAGGTGTCACCATTACTGGCGGTGAACGTCATGCGGTAGTGCTTGTAGGCAGTCTTGTTGCGGAACTCGAAGACACGCGGCTCGCCTATGCTCCAGTCCGTCTCGCCAGTCCGGCTGTCGAGCGTCGTCCACGTTTTTCCGTCGAGCGAACCCTCGAGGTAGAAGTCCTTCGGCGCACGATTCACATTCGCCCAATTCCCCGTATTGTTCCAGATCCGATAGGCGTTGACGATGGTGGCGGTCTCGAACTCGTAGGTCACCCACAGCGGATTGGTTTCCGAATATATGAGACCGAGGCGGTTGTTGTCGCCGTTGCTATTGATCTTAGCCTGCGTTGCCTCCTCGGTGAGGTCAAATGCGCCTTTGCCGTTGGTCTCAAGGGAATTGATCTTGTCGTTGCCGCTGATGTTGGCGCAGTTGGCGGTGTCGTCCGTCAGGTCGGTGAGACCCGTGATGTCGGCGGAGGCAACGAGCGTCGCGGAAAGCGCGAACGCCGAGAGAACCTGTTTCGCATTCATGGCTTGATCTCCTTCTTGTTTCTGCACACTCCGAAATCGTGAATGACATTATACCAAATCATTGGAATCGGAATAGCCGTTTTCGGGCGTTTTGCGAAATAAATCTTCGAGCGTTTTGCGAAACAAACGGAGTCCGTGAGCGTGTCGCGGTGCGCCGTCCAGAAGCGGGGCATTATGCCAAAAACGGAGACGCTCCGGCGGGCGGATGCGATTTGTGGTAAAATGCCCGACGGCGAGATGAAGACCGTCCTCTACTTCCAGTCGTCGTGCTGCGAGAACAACGACGCGCTGCTGCGCGGCGTCGTGCGCTACGCCCGCAGGGCGAAGTGGAGCGTGCAGGTCGTGCCATACGCGAAGGCCGCCGCCAGCCGCCAGGTCGACGGACGCGGCGGCGGCGACAGGCCGCAGGTCGCGGATCTGGTCGCCTTCTGGCGTCCCGCCGGCGCGATAGTGGACTGCGGGTCGGCGATCGGCATGCTGACGAATACCGACTTCGCCCCGCTGCCGGCGGTGTTCCTCGACTGCTCGCACGACGCCGGCGCGCCGGCGGTGCGCAGCGACGGACGGGCCGTCGCCGAGTGCGCGGCCCGCGAGCTGCTGTCGCTCGGCCTCGAGTCCTTCGCCTTCGCGCCGTGGTTCGCCCGGGTCGCCTGGAGCCGCGAACGCCTGGAGGCCTTCGGGGAGCTCGTCCGTGCCGAAGGCCGCGCCTGCCACGTCCTCGACTGGGGCGACGACCTCTCCGAGGCGTCCGTCCGGCGGCGGCTGGCGGACTGGCTTGGGTCGCTTCCGCGCCCGGTCGGCGTGTTCGCGGCGAACGACTACGTCGCCTCGCTGGTGGTGGCAGGCGCGCGCGCAATGAAGATGCGGGTGCCGGACGACGTGGCGGTCGTCGGCGTGGACAACGACCTGAGGGTCTGCGAGCAGTCGCGCCCCACGATCACCAGCGTTGCGCCGTCCTACGAGGGCGCGGGCGCGCAGGCGGCGGAGCTGCTCGAGCGCCTGATGCGCTCGCCGCGCCGTCCGCCGGCGGACGTCCTGTTCGGCGTCGACCGCATCGTGCGCCGCGAGTCGACGCTGGCGGTGCGCCGGCGCGACCAGCGGGTGGAGCAGGCCGTCGCCCTGGTGAGGGGCGAGGCGCACGCGGGGCTGACGCCGTCCGACGTCGCAAGGCGGCTTGGCTGCAGCCGCCGGCTGCTGGAGATCCGCTTCCGCGACACGACGGGGCAGACGCTGCTCGCGGCGATCCGCTCGGCGCGGATCGAGCGCGCCAGACGGCTGCTGGAGCGCGACGGGATGCCGCTGGCGGACGTCGCGAGGCTTTGCGGATACGGCAGCGAGTGCGCGTTCCGCCGCGCCTTCGCGCAGGAGACGCATTCCACGCCGCGCCAGTTCCAGCGCGGCGGCGTCGGACGGACTGCTCGCGGCGCAATGGAAGACGCTCTCACCTTCGACGGCGCATCATGCCAACAAAGCCGCCGCCGGGCGCAAGGCGGATCGTGATCCGCTCGCCCGCCTTGACCGTCTTCACCTCGCGGACGTAGTGCGTCGCCTCGGCGGCGGAGTCCGCCGCGTCGCGGAAGATCTCAAGCGTCCAGTCGCCCGCGCCGAGAAACGAGGTGTCGAGCGTGAAGTCCTGCGCGGCGGAAGTCCCGATGCCCGCCGCATACC
>CAVCXQ010000039.1:0-8579 GCA_963606275.1 uncultured Muribaculaceae bacterium
CCGCTTCACGAGATCCAGAAGTGGCTGCCGATCGTGGCGGCCGCCGAGTCGAGCCGCGAGCAGACGCCGAAGAACCGCGAGCTCCTGCTCCACTGGGCGAGCGTCGTCGACATCGAGTAGGCTTCACGTCCGGCGACGGACGAAAGGCGCGGCAGGACTTCGTGTCCGGCCGCGCCTATGCTTTTGCTTTACGGATGGCTGAGGAACGACGGTGGTGCGGACGCCATGTCCTCCCGCGTCAGGCGCGGAGGAGGCGGCGGCAGCAGGCGTCGAGCGCCGCGAGACGCTTCTTGGCGGACGCCTCGGCGTCGCGGATGCGCCGGCGGTAGAGGGCGCGGTCGATCCCCATGCACGTGCCCTCGTGCCTCTTCAGCGCTACCTGCGCGTCGGGGTCGAGGCTGGCGACGTCCGCCTTCCTGCCGTCGTAGAGCGCGGCGAACTGGTCGCGCACCTCGTGGTAGGCGTCGCGCCACGGAGTGCCGTCCGCCACCTTCATGAGCGCGACGTCCGTCGCGAACACGCCCGGCGTGAACGCGGCCCGGCATCTGTCCGCGTCGACCGTCACGCCCGCGACGACCTTCGCCAGGATCCGGAGCGTCGTCCGCGTCGTCTCCAGCCCCTTCATGTAGAGGAGCTTCGCGTCCTGGAGGTCGCGGTTGTATCCGCCCGGCATCGCGTGGAGGAGCGTGAGCGCGGCCGTCTGCCAGCCGATCACCTGCGCCGTCTTGCCGCGCACGAGCTCGAGGACGTCGGGGTTGAACTTCTGCGGCATGATCGACGATCCGGTGCAGTAGGCGCGCGGCAGCCTGAAGTAGGCGAACTCCGGCATCGAGAAGAGAATGAGGTCCTCCGCCAGGCGCGAGAGGACGCACATGAGCTGCGCGAGGGCGGAGAGGAGGCTCGCCTCGCACTCGCCGCGCGCCATCGACGCGCCGAAGCAGTTGTGGACGGTGCGCGAGAAGCCGAGCAGCTTCGTAGTCCGCGCCCGGTCGAGCGGCAGCGGGACGCCGTATCCTGCCGCCGAGCCGAGCGGGTTCAGGTCGGCGAGCGCGTAGGCGGCCTCCAGGTTCGCGAGCTGGTCGAGAACCATCTCGGCGTGCCCGGTCGCCCACATCTCCACCGTGGACGGCATCGCCGGCTGGAGGTGGGTGCGGCCGACGAGCGGGACGGGCCCTGCCGCGGAGCCGAACGCGCAGAGCGCGGACGCGAGGGAGCAGAGCTCCTTCTCCGTATTGAGGATCTCGCTCTTCGCATGCAGGCGGACGTCGACGGCGACCTGGTCGTTGCGCGAGCGGCCGGTGTGGATCTTCTTGCCGAGGTCGCCGAGGGCGTCCGTGAGCAGGCGCTCGACGGCCATGTGGACGTCCTGGTCGTCGACGCGGATGGCGAACTTGCCTTCTTCCGCGAGGCGGACGACGCGGGCGAGCTCCTTCCTGACCTTCGCGGCCTCGGCCCTGGTGACGACGGGACGCCTGAGGCCCTTCATCTCGGATAGCATCGTGACGTGGGCGGCGGTGCCCATGCAGTCCCACTTCGCGAGGGCGAGGTCGAGGACGGGGTCCTCTCCGACGGTGTAGGCCAGCACGTCGGAGTCGACGGTGGAGTCGGTGATGGTCTTCTTCTTCATAGTCGTTGCGCCGGCGGCGCGGAGGCGTCGTCGAGGGTGGTTTCGGAAAGCGAGAACAGCGCGACCCTGACGCCGGTCGGGCGCAGGACCTCGCGGACGACGCGTAGGCGCGCGGGCGAGCACTTGCAGGCGACGACGACGGTGTCGGCGCCGAGCCTGCGGACGACAGCGGGGGCGTCGTTGATGGTGCCGTGGATGCGGAGTCCGCCGATGTAGCGTCCCTTCAGGCAGACGTCGTCGTCGAGGAGGCCGACGATCATGCGCTCGTTGGCGGAGGTGGTGCGCACCAGCTCGCGGCGGAAGGCGCGGTAGCGGAGCCCCGCGCCGTAGACGACGACGCGGGAGACGCCGTCGCGTCCCTTCAGGCGCGAGCAGTCCAGCGCGTAGAAGAGGCTGCGCACGAGGTCGCGGAAGCTCCGCGCAGCGAGCAGCGCGGCGAACGAGACGACGGCGTAGGCGAACGCCATCGCGCCGACGCGGAAGTCCTCGGCCTCCTGCTCCGGGCAGTAGTAGTAGAAGAAACCGCAGCCGCAGGCGGCTCCAAGGGCGCAGGCGACGGCGAGGCGCAGGTAGTTGGACGAGAACGCGCGCGCCCAGACGGTGCGGTAGGCGCGGAAGAAGACGAGGAATGCGAAGGTGGAGACGACGCACATCGGCACGAGGGCGCGGAAGAGCCTGGCGTCGAAGGCCATCTCGAGGAGCCAGGCGCAGGCGAGGCAGGAGAGCGCGAGCGCGGCGGCGTCGAAGAAGACGAGGAAGGGGACGGTCAGCGCGGCGACGACGCGGCGGGTGTGGCGGTCGGCGGCGTGGGCGTAGGAGCCGAGCAGGCCTGCCGCGTCGAAGAGCTCGATGCTGGAGCACTTGAAGACGGCGACGGCGAGCGCGGCGAAGGCGACCAACCAGAGTCCGGCGGAGCGCGACTCGAGCGCGGTCGCGGCGAGGCCGACGGCGACGAAGGCGGCGGCGACGGCGTAGAGAGTCCACGCCGCCTTGCGCTGGTCGAAGCCGAAGCGGCGCAGGATGCGGTGGTGCAGGTGGTCGGAGTCGGCGGACATCACGGCGGCGTCCGCGTCGGCGTCGACGGCGTCCGCGCGGCGCGAGGCGGCGCGGCGGACGGTGCGGCGGACGACGGCGAGGGCGACGTCGAAGGCAGGCACGCCCATCGCCAGGAGGGGGACGCCGACGGACACCAGCAGCGAGTGCGGGGCTTGCGAGGCGAGCGGCAGCGTGGACACCGAGAAGCCGATGAACATCGAGCCGGAGTCGCCGAGGAACACGGACGCCGGGTGGCTGTTGTAGCGCAGGAAGCCGACCAGTCCGCCGGCCAGCGCGAAGTAGGCGAGCGTCGCCTGCGGGCTCTGCATGTAGAAGAGCGAGCCGGCCATGCCGACGACGGCGATCAGCGCGAGGCCGGAGGCGAGTCCGTCGAGTCCGTCGATGAGGTTGAAGGCGTTGACCGCGCCGACGATCCAGAGGACGGTCAGGACGCAGTCCGCCCACGCCGGCAGCCACGGCCAGAGGGCGCGGAAGCCGAGGCCGACCCATGCCCAGGCGAGGGCGGCGGCGACGACCTGGCCGAGCAGCTTCGCCTTCGGCGGCAGCGAGCGCCAGTCGTCGAGGAAGCCGAGCGCCGCAACGCCGGCGGACAGCACCATGAGCGCGTAGGCGCGATGGTCGCCGATGCCCTGGAGGAGGGGGCGTCCGGTGGCGAGGTGGATGGCGAGGTAGGGGAGGAGGACGCCGGCGACGACGGCGACGCCGCCGCCGCGCGGGATCGGCGTCTTGTTGATGCGGCGTCCGCCAGGGCGGTCAACGAGGCCGAAGCGGCGGTTCGCCTCCCTGACGAGCGGCGTCAGCAGAAGCGTCGCGGCGAGCGGCGCCAGAAACGCGACCGCGTAGGGGAGGACGTCCTCCGCAGTCATTTCAGGAAGCCCTCCAGCTTCGCGAGGAACGCGGCGAGCGCGGCGTCGTCGGAGCGCGAGGCGGCCACCGTCACCATCGCCCAGCGGTCGATGCGCGCGCGGAAGCTCCGGTCGAGGACGTCGCGGAGGATCCGCCGGACGTGCGAGGAGGTGCGGTAGCCGTCCTGGTTGAAGAAGGTGTAGGCGAAGCCGGCCTCCGGCGCGGCGCCGTGCATGAGCGAGAGGACGCGCCAGTCGGCGCCGGCGACGGAGAGCGTGCGCGGACGCGACATCTGGAAGCCCTGCGACGGCAGGCAGAGCTCGGGGCGGTGGATGGACTGCTTGGAGCGTCCGCCGACGACGAGCGAGACCTGGAACCACGTGCCGTCGTCCGCCGTGTAGACCCGCTTGTCGAAGCGCGTGTCCTTGGGCAGGGTGGTGAGCTCGGCCTCGGACGGCTCGAGGCGCTCGGAGGAGAAGCCGGCGACCTCGCCGAGCCTCGCGGGCGGCGGCTCGCAGAGGGCGGGGTCGACGCCGACGCCCTGCCAGGCCATCGCGCCGACGACGAGAAGGACCGCGACTGCGGGGACTAGCGTCGGCGCGCGCATCTCTCGAACCCTTTCGTTACGAGGCCGCCGCAGGCGACCATCATGAACACCGAAGCCAGGAAGACGACGTAGCCGGAGTAGTCGTGGTAGAAGCCGGTCGCGAACGTCGGCGAGCAGGTCGCGGCGATCGCGACGATGGAGAAGATGCGCACGACGTTGCCGAGGACGGCGATCGGGACGGCGAGCGCGAGGAGGACGCCGCGCCGGAGCCAGGTCGGCTGGGTGAAGTAGGCGTAGCCGGCGGTCAGCGCCGCCATCGCGAAGAGCGAGCGCAGCCCGCTGCACGGGTCGGCGACGTCGATCGCGAACGAGCCGGTGGACGAAGCGAGCATCGTGCCGTTGCGCACGACGTCGACGCCCAGCCCCTGCATGACCGCGCACGCCGCCGAAACCGCGAAGAGCCGCAGGTGGATGGTCACCACGTCCAGGAACGAGTGGAGCGGAAGGCAGAACAGCAGGAACAGGAACGGGAAGAGCGTTTTCTCCGCCGTGCGCCGCCCGAAGACGCAGAGCGTCAGCGAGACGAGGACGCCGACGAAGCCGACGATCTCCAGCCTGACCTGGAGCCCGCGCGCGCCGACGTAGCCGACGAGCAGCGAGGGGACGAGCAGCAGCAGGCCGGCGGCGCAGGGACGGCCGACGGACGCGGCGACGGCGCGGCGCTCCGTCCAGAGGACGTAGAGCGAGAAGAGCGGCACGTACCATCCGTAGGAGAGGTCCTCCTCCTTCGCGGCGAACATGTCGGGCGCGTGGTGGAGCAGGAGGAGGCGGAAGCCCCAGAGCATGGACGCTGTGGCGGCGGCGAACAGCCAGGCGCGCAGGCGGACGTCGCCCGGCGCGGCCGTCGCATTGCACCCAGACGCTGCTCTACATTCCGTGACCATGCGCGTATTCTACCAAAAACCGCGCCTCGGCGCGGGCGTGTTTCGTATCCTGCCTATCGCAGAAACGCCGCAGTCCAGGCGAGGCAGCCGACGGCGCGCATCCTCTCGGCGACCGACTCGGCGTCCGCCGGGTCTTGCGCGAAGCCGTAGACGACGGAGCCGGAGCCGCTCATCATGACGTCCTCGGCGCCGGCCGCGGCCAGCGCGGCGAGCGCGGTCGCGATCTCGGGGTGCAGCGAGCACGCCGGCGCCTGCAGGTCGTTGACAGCCCCCTTCGCCGGCTCCGTGCGCGGAACGCACCTCGCGTAGACCTCCGCCGTCGACGACGCGACGCCGGGATGGACGAGGACGAGCGTCCGCGCGTCGCCGTCCGGCGGCAGGACGCGCACCCGCTCGCCGCGCCCCTCCATGAGGACGGGGGCGCGGAAGGCGTGGGCGAGGACGAGCGCGGGGACGTCGCTGCCGACGGACGCTCCGATGGCGGCGAGCTCCTCCGGAGACTTCCCCGCGTTCCAGAGACGGTTGAGCGCGAGCATGGCGGCGGCGGCGTCCGCGCTGCCGCCGCCGAGCCCGCCGCCGGCGGGGATGCGCTTGACGACGCGCATCCGCGCCCCGAGGCGGGCGGCGCCGGGGCCCATGGACTCGCGGAGCGCCTTCGCGGCGCGGACGGCCAGGTCGGCGTCGCCGTAGCCGGTGTCGGAGACGACGGAGGCGTCGTCCGTCGCCTCGACGTCCAGGTCGTCCGCCAGCGTGACGGCGCGGACGACGGAGCGCAGCTCGTGGAATCCGTCTGGGCGCTTCCCCAGCACCTCGAGGGTCAGGTTGACCTTGGCGAATGCGGAGGTCTTCATTCGTCGTCCTCTGCCGCGACGACGCGGACTTTCTCGAAGAAGATGCGCCTGAGGCGCGGAAGGCGACGCTCGTGGCGCTCGAGCGACCAGAGGGCGAAGCGCCACTTCTCCTGGAACGCGAACTCGGCGGGGAGTCCGGGGTCGAACGTCTCGAGGCGGTCGCGCATGACGGACACCTGCCAGACGAGGGCGTGGACGCGGTATTCGAAGCCGTCCATGAAGCGCTCGGCGACCTCTGCCATCGTCGCGCAGGGGTGCGCCTTCTGGTACGCCTTGACGGAGTGGGCGAAGTAGCCGAGGTAGAAGTTGGCGATCGCGGCGAGGTTCTCGTCGGTGCGGGAGCGGTCCGGCCAGCCGAAGCTGCCGCGCACGGAGCAGGTGCGCACGTGCTTGGGGACGACGAGCTCGCGGGCGAGGTCGTATTCGAACTCGTAGATCTCCTTGCCGACGCCGTAGAGCGGGGTGCCGGTGGCGGCGTCGAACTTCTTCATCGCCAGGTTCTGGGCGGCGGCGTCTCCCATCATCGACGCCAGCGAGAGGACGACCTCCTTGACCTCCTCGCCGGAGCCGTCGGGGGACTGGAACCAGTTCGCGGGGATGGATTCGAGCGTCTCGCCCTCGCAGCGGCGGCGGATGTAGTGGTCGTAGGGGCTCTTGCGGCGGCCGACGTAGTGCTTGAGCACCTGGTAGTAGTCGCTCAGCCCGATGCCGAGGGAGCGCATGGCCCCGATGCGCGCGACGAGGTAGCTGGCGTAGCCCTTCCGGCGGCTGGAGAGCTGCTTCTCGACGAGGGCGCTCTCGAGCGGACGCAGGTTGGTCTTGTAGACGATCTCGCGGGTGCTGCCGTAGCCGAGCGGGGCGTCCTCGTCCTTGGTGCGCAGCTCGTAGACGTTGGCGTATTCGACGCGCTCGCCCTTGGACATGAAGCCGCGCAGGTTGGAGACGAGGATCTCGGTGCGGGCGTCGGCGCCGGGGTGCCACGCCGGCACGCCGTCGGCGAAGCCGGCGCCCGGCAGCGCGGTGCGGCGGTCGTCGAAGGCCGGCGTCGTGCCCTCGCCGACGACGGCGTAGACCTCGCCGGTGATGTGCATGTAGAGCGTCTCCACGAAGTCGCGCGACGTCTCGTCCGCCAGCGTCGGCCGCGCGAGCAGCGAGCGGTAGAGCGAGACGGCCTCCTGGGCGCGCTGGATGACGCCGAGCTGCCCGATGCGCCCGAGCGCGACGCCCTCCATCAGCCGCTCGAGCTCCGGGACGATGCGCTCGGAGGCGACGCCGCGCAGGAGTCCGAAGAGCTCGACCTCGTGGTGTCCTCGGTATTTCGGCTGGCGCATGAACGAGAGGCGGCTGCCCTCGAAGACGCCGACCAGCTCCTTGACGCCGCGCAGGAACTCCGGCAGGTCGCTTTCGGCGAGCGCGGCGAAGCGCGCGAACTCCGGGAAGGTCAGCCAGTGGACGCCGCGGGCGGAATGGTAGTAGACGAGGCGCGAGCCGATGCGCTTCCTGGCGGCGGCGAGGGCGACGCGCATCTCGCTCTCCGTCCACGCGAGGGGCTTGACGCGCCACTCCTGTCCGAGCCGGCGGTAGTGGTCGAGCGTAGCCTCGTTGCGGTCGGCCATCACCACGTCCGCGAGCGAGAAGCCCATCGTCCCGACGAGCCAGGCGTCGTCCCTCACCAGCTCCTCCGTCGAGACGTCGCGCTGCGAGGTCTCGACCGTCGCGCCGACGACGTTGGCGCAGAGGACGTGCCGCATCAGGACCTCTCCGCGCATCGCCGGCTTCAGCGCCGAGAGCCGCCAGAAGCGTCCGTCCAGGAGCGGCATCGCCGCGACGGCGTGGTTGCCGGTCGACAGCGTCATCACCCGCCCCTTGGCGCGGCGGCGCAGGAACGACTTCTCCGCGACGAGCACGCTGACGCGCGAGGACAGCTTCGCGCCGACGCCGCGCTCCAGGATCACCGTGTCGGGCCCGAGGTCGTAGGCGTCGAAGACGCGCGCCACGCCCATCGACGTCGTCTGGACGGCTCGCTCGCGCTTCGCGCCGCTCGCCTTCACGCGCCGCAGGAACTGGCGAATCGCGTTCATTCGCGGGGGGCGGACGCGTCGCCGCGCCCGCACAGAACAGAATGGCCGTGGTGATGATGACCGCACGAGCACGACTCGCCGTGCGCATCGGTAGGGGCGGACGTCCTCGGCCGCCCGCAGTCGCAGCCCTCGCCGTGGTGGTGGCCGCGATGCTGCTCTTCGGCGATCAGGTCTTCGGCGAGGGCGCCGACCGCGTCAAGGCCCGCCTTGTCCGCCGCGTCGAGCAAATTCTCCAGCCCCGGCAGCACGAACTTGCCGAACTGCGGCTGGCCGACGGACGCAAGCCGTCCAAAGGCCCCGAGGCACTGCACGAGCCGCTGAACCGCCGCGAACGGAAGCACCTTCGCGAACTCCTCGCCGCGCCCGGACTTCTTCGCGTAGAGCGCGACGAGCGCGCGCCGCTCGCCTTCCGTGAACTTGGCGTAGGGGTCGTAGACGAGCGAGGCGACGTCGTAGGCCGCCGGCCCGAGGCGCATCCCCTGGAAGTCGATGAACGAGAGGCGGTCGTTCTTCCAGAGGACGTTCGTGGACTGGAAGTCGCGGTGGACGAGTGCCTTCGGCTCCTGCTCCAACACGTCGGCGACGCGCCGGAGCTCCGCCGCGACGGCGTCGGACATCGTGCGCCCG
>CAVCXQ010000040.1:0-8531 GCA_963606275.1 uncultured Muribaculaceae bacterium
ACGGTGCCGGCGATGTTGGTCGTGCCGAGGGTGTAGGTCGTGCCATTGAGGACGAGCTCGCTCATGCCGATTGCCACGTTGTGCTTGACGTAGGTTTCGCCGCCGAGCTCGTAGGTGGCGCGGAAGAAGCACGTCGCGGTCGCGGTCGTCGGCGTGACGCGCACTTGCCACGCGCCAGACGTTCCGCTCCAAACGACGGTCGCGGGGCAGTCGGCCGCCGTCTCGCTCTTCCAGTCCTGCTCTTTCAAATCGAGGCAGACCTCGCCGGTCGGATGCGCGTCGGAGATGATGTCGTAGCCGACAACAAGCGTCGTCGCGCTGTTCTCCGTCGTCACGCTCGACGGTTGCGCGGGGACGACCGCCTTGTCGCCCTTGACGATCTCGATGAGCGCGTTGCCGTCCGCGTCGCGGACTTGGAACGTGCCGTTCGTCTGCGCGGCCATGGGCTCGTAGGGCGCGTTCGCCGCGAGGACCCAGATGGACGAGCCGGTGGTCTTAACCTCCATGTAGGACATTCCGCCGCCCAAGACGACGCGCTCGGACGAGATCGAGGTGTAGCCGTCGGGCGCGGCGTTGCCCGTCTCGGAATCGTAAAGCCCCCACGCCTTGTCGGCCTTTTCGGCGAGCGCGGCGTTGACGGCGTTGGTGTAAGAGTCCACGGCGGCGTTGTGCGCGTCCCAGCGGTCAAGCTCGCGCCAAACCGTGGTGAGGACGTTGGAGCCGGTCGCCTCGTCCTCGATCTTCACCGCGAGCTCGGCGGCGGGCAGCTCGGTGGACGAGTTGTAGTTGGTGACGGTGAGCGCGGCGTCCGTGCCGGAGACGTAGGCCGTCAACACGCCGACGTCGGCCTCCGTCTGCGTGACGCGGGAGGCGAGGGCGCTGCCGTCGCCGGACGAATACGCGCCCACGTCTGACGCGCCGAGGGTGATGTCGGCGGAGAGGGCCTTGGAGTTGACCGTGCGCGTCGTCGGGACAGCGCCTACTTCTGACGCGGTGTAGGTCGGCTTGGCCGCCGCCTTCGCCCACGCGGGAACGGTCGGGTCGGTTTCGTCGTAGGACGTGAGGTAGCCCTTCGCGTCGATCTCGCTTATGGAGTAGGCCCCGACTTGCGCGGCCGTGACGGCGTGGGGGTTGTTGACGTTCGAGGTGTGGGCTTGGAGGGACGCAAGGGGCGCGAGGGACTCAAGGTCGGTTTTGAGCGCGTAGGACGAGAGCGCGGACTTGTCGGCCTTGGTCGCGACGGTCTCTGACAAGTCGTCCACCGTGGAGGAGAGCGCGTTGTAGACCGAAAGCGGCGTGAGCAGGGCCTCGGCGGCCTTGGCGCGGGCGGCCTCCGCGCCGATCTGCGTGGCCAGCGTCTCGTCGCCCGCTTGCCGCGCCGCGATCTCGTCGGAGAGCGCGGCTTGCGTCGCCGCCGCGTAGGCCTTGTTTGACACCGCCGCGTAATCGCCCGGCGTCGCCGACGAGATCGCCTCCGCGAGCGCGTTGCTCGCCGAGGAGAGGTCGTCCGTCGTCGCGAGGCCGTCGAACGTCACGTTCGTCACCACCGGCGCGTCCGAGTAGATGTCCTCCAGCCTCGCCGTGCCGACGGTCGCCGCCCCCGCCGCGCACACGCAGAGCGCGAGCGCGGCGACAGTCCCGCCGAGCTTGGCGATGACCTCGTTGAGCTTCTCGCGCAGGTCTTTCGCCGTGTAGCGGTCGGGCAGCCCCTCCACGCCGTGGAGGGCGCCATCCGCGTCGACGACGATGGCGGACGCGGACGAGCCGCGCGCGAGCTCGAGGTCGTCCGTCGCCAGCACCGTCACCGCCGCGTTCGACTGCGTGAGCGTCCCGCCGTCGGGCGTCGCGACCCTGACGGCGAGCGGGAACGCGCCGAGCGCGAACGCGGCGGTCTCGTCCGCGTCGAACGCGACGGCGAGCGTGTCGCCCGGCCTCGCGCCCTTGAAGTCGCGGCGGGCGGACTGGTAGGCGACGGCGACGTCGGCGGTCTCGAACGCCGCGCCGGGGTCGATGGTGATCTTGATCGGGTCGGCGGTGTCGCCCCTGACTATCGCTGTCATCGTGTCGGTCTCCTATCGCGTGACGCCCTCGTCGGCGATCTCCGGCGTGAGCGTGCCGTCCTCGTCGGCGGTGACGGTGAGAAGGTGGTAGAGCCCCGTGACGGGGTTGCGGACGTAGGTGTCGGCGGGGATCGGCGGGACCTCCGCGCCGTCCACGTTGAGGACGGACTCCTCCACGCGGACGCGCCCCGACCCAAGCCACCTGGAGCCGCCGCGCGCGTCCCTCGCGGTGAGGTGGTAGGGGAACGCGCCCACGTCGGGGAAGAACGCGCCGGAGGCGTAGACGCGCCACGCGCCGCCGGGGACGCGCCGCGCCGGGGCGATGGCGAACGACTCGCCCACCTTGACGTGGAGCTCGAGGTTGTCGAGGCCGTCGGGGACCCCGAGCACCTCGACGTCGAGCGACGAGGCGCGTCCTGCGGCGACCTCCGGGAGGCGCGTGGCGAACGTTGGCGAAAGCGTGAGTTTTTCCATGTTCGTGGGGCTTCGGTTAGCGGATGTCCGCCGTCACTCGCCCGACGCCCCGCCGTCCGAGGCCGCGCCCTCGAGCGCGGCGAGGCGGTCGAGGACGGCCCTGGCGGTCTTCTGCCAGCCGAGCCCGCTCTGCCGCCACCCGGAGTCCGGCGAGCCGTCCGCGTGGACGGCGGGGCAGTCCGCGGACGCGGGCGCGTAGTCCGCGCCGAGGAGCGCGTTCGTCCACGAGGCGGCGGTCGCGTTGTTCACGCCGCCCGTCGCGGACATCCCCGTCCCGACGGCGAAGTAGCAGTTCGACGACGAGACGGCGTTGACGCGCCCCGTGTGCGACTGGAAGCCGTCCCAGACGAACGTGCAGGCGTTGAACGCGCCGCTGTTCGCCGACGTCCGCTCCCTGGACGCGTCGAACGCCCAGAGCGAGAAGAGCGAGCCATCGGCGCGGCAGTTCGTGAACGCCCTCGGCTGCGCGGTCGAGCCGGTGTAGCCGGGGCCGTCCACCGCGTCCCACGCGCCCTCCCCGGCGAAGACGCGGGAGCCCTCGAACGCACACCCGGCGAAGAGGGCGTTCGAACTCCCGCCGCGCCGGGCCGTGAAGGAGCAGTTCGTGACGGTCGTGCCCTCGAAGCGGCACTCGTTGAAGCCGCCCCACGTCGAGCCGAAGGGCGAGTCGACGCCCTCGACGACGCAGTTCCTGAAGGTGACGCAGCTCGCGATCGAGGACGAGCCCATCTCCGAGTCCGACCCCGCCGACAGGTCCGTGGGCGGGAGCGACGCGGCGATCCCGGTGACGGTGAAGCCGTCGAACACCTGCGGGCCCTTGCAGAACGCGAGCGAGGACGTGTTCGTGGACGGCGGCAGTGTCTCGGACTTGCCGTTCGCGTTCGCCATCGGCTGGAAGCCGTCGCCGACGAGGCGCGTCCTCCCCGCGCCGCCGACGGCCCTGAACTCGAGGTTGCGCGGCGGGTTGAGGAACCAGTATGGCCTGACCTTCCCGCCGATGACGCCCGTCGCCTCGAAGACGTTGTTCGTGTTGCGCCACGCGGAGGGCGCGTGGTAGTCGCCGGGGTAGACGGCGACGCGCTCGCCGTCGTTCGTGGCGGCGAGGTAGCAGCCCCAGACGGTGCGCTTGGGCGAGAGCGGGGAGCGGCCGTCGTTGCGGTCGTCGCCGCGCTCGGAGAGGTAGAGGTCGAACGAGCCGGGGGCGATGCCGAGCCCGCTCGCGGCGGCTGGCGCGACGAGGGCGAGGTCGTCGCCGTCCGCCGTCGTGACGGAGGGCGCGTTGAGGGCGAGGCGCCCCCGGAGGTACCAGAGCGGCGCCCCCTGGAGGCGGTTCGTCTGCGCGGGGTTGAGGCAGAAGGCGTCCAGCGCGCGGGAGACGTAGAGCTGGCGGCCGTTGATGGAGGTCGCGCCGCTCTCGAAGGCGGCGTCCGAGAGCTCGGTGTGGCCGATGGCGACGGTCTCGTCGCAGTTCGTCGCGTTAACCATGGCGAACGCGCCGATGGCGATGTTGCCCCTGTCGTCCGCGACGGCGCGGAAGTCCCTCTCGGCGGCGAGCGCGGCGGCGGTTGCGATGGCGAGCGCGGCGGTTGCTGTGAGTGTTCTCATGTCCCATCCCCTCCCTGTCAGATGTCGTCGTCGTCAGCGTCCGTGCCGTCGCCAGGCGGCGCGGGGACCCTCGGCGCGTCCGCGAGCGCGTCGTCGCCGAGCGCGTCGATGTCGTCCATGGCCTTGGAGACGTCGTCCTTGGTGAGGAGCCCGCCCGCCGACTCGGCGGCGATCCTGACGGCGGCCTTGAGGGCGAAGCGGCGGACGGCGGGCACCTTCCCCGCCGAGGGGAGGTTGTCGAGCCTCGCCACCGCGTCGGCGAGCGCGGCGACGTCCGTGACGTCGAACGAGGTGGGGTATTGCGCCTCCCACGCGCGGACGGACGGGTCGAACGCCCCGGCGAGCGCGGCGACGCGCCGCTCCGCGTCGGCGAGGAGGCGGACGCGGTTGCCGAGCGTCGCGTTCGTGTCGAGCTGGTCGAAGCGCTTCGACTCGGCGGTCTGGACCTGCCGCGTCTCGCGGGAGAAGAGCGCGAGGCCGGCCGCGTCGAAGAGGAGCTGGCGCTTGCGCGCCGCCTCCTCGGTGAGCAGCTTGCAGTCGCCGCCCGGCATGATGTAGCGCGAGATGCCCTTGTCCTCGCCCGCCTCGACGACTGGGGTCTTTCGCCCGACGGTGAGCTCGCGCACGAGCGCGACCACGTCCTCGCCGTTGACGCGGCGCTCGGCGAGCGTGGCCTCCAGCGAGTTGACGAGCGAGAGCGGCACGACGAGCTGCGGGTAGACGCTCTCGGTGAGCGTCTCGTTGTGCATGGAGTCGAGGTTGAGGATCTGCGCCTGGACGCGCTCCACGCCGTCGAACCACCACGCCCTGTCGCTCGGCCTGCCGACGAGGACGAAGGGGATCTCGCGGAGCCCCGGCAGGGGCTCGGCGGTCCTGAGGCGCAGCCCCGCGTCCGCCGACGAGCACTCCTCCGTGACGAGGACGCCGCCGTCCGGGGCGAGCTCGTAGAGGGTGGAGACGACGCCCGTCCTCGGCTCGGCGCGCGGGTCGGAGTTGTCGTAGAGCGTGGACTTCGCGACGAGCCAGAGGACGCGCCCACCGCCGTCGAGGCACCAGTCGCTCACGTACTGCGCCTCCCAGAGGCGGAGGCGCACGGGGGCCTTGTCGGCGAGCGTCTCCGCGCCGCCGGGGGGCAGGGGGGCGCGGTCGGCCTGCACCCAGCACCACCCGGCGGCTGTCACGGCGGTGTTGACGCGCTCCATGAAGGCGTCCATGGACTCGCCGTCGCCCGTGACGTCGGCGAGGAAGGCCGGGTCCGCGCCGTGGCGCGGGATGTCGCCGGAGAAGATGTATTGGTTGATCTTGGCGGCGACGCGCCCCGCGTCGTTGACGAGGGCGGTGCGCTCCAGCCGCCCGGCGACGCGGCGGGCGGGGTCGCCGAACCAGGAGAGGTCGCTCTCGTTGGGGGCGCGCCAGAGCCGCTCGCGCACGTATGGCTCGCCGCCCGCGACGGCGAGGGCGTTGAGGGTGATCTGCCTTTCGCGGCGGAGCATGATGGCGTGTCGGCGCGTTTCGATGATTCCCATGGTGTCGGTTGTCCTTTCTTGTCCTGCGCGTGGGTATTCGGTTAGACGAGCAGGCGCGAGCCGGAGCCGCCGAGGATGTCGGCCTCGTTGGCGTATCGCGCCGCGTCGATGAAGTGGTTGTCGCGGTCGGGGTATTCGTTGCGGTAGGTGCCGTCGCGGAGGCGCTCCCACTCGTAGCGCGAGAACTCGTCCGCCGCGCCTGGGGCGGTCTCGGGGTCGATGACGATCCTGAGGAGTTCGCGAAGCCACCTCATGCCGCGCTCGACGCTCCCGGCGGGCTTGTAGGCGTCGCGCAGGAGACGCGCGCCCATGCGCCGGAGCTCCTTCATCACGCCCTTGCCGCCGCCGCCCTCGTCGCCGATGACGGGGGTGGAGAGAAGCCCGTTCTCGGAGAGCGCGGCGAACACGTCGGCGTTGTAGGCGTCGCGCTTCGACCACGAGCGGAAGACGAAGAGGGTGCTGGCGTCCGCGTCGTAGTTCGTGCCGACGAGGGTTGTCGGGGCGGCCTGCCCGAAGTCCATGCCCCAGCGGACGCGGCGGAAGCGTCCGCGCTCCTCCGGGGTGATCGGCCTGACTTCGAGGTTGCGGAAGACCTCGCCGCCCGTGCCGGTTACCTCGCCGAGGTATTCGTGGGCGTAGCGCGCGGGGTCTTCCGCCCTGACGCGCTCGGCGCGGGCGATGAAGCCGGGGCCGAGCCAGTCCGCGCGCCAGTCGAGGTAGGAGGTGCGCAGGCAGAGGCGCGTGGGGCTTGGCTTGAGCGACTCCACGTTCACCCAGTTCGCGCGTGTCTCCGGCGGGTTGTAGGTGCAGACGGACTGGAAGCGGGGCCCGCCGCGCTCGAGCGAGAGGAGCACGGTGTCGATCTCGCGCTGGCCGTTGTATTGGTCGTATTCCTCGAACCACGCGACCTGGACGTAGCCGACGGTGACGGCGAGGCCCTTGGACTTGCCAGCGTCGTCGAGCCCACGGAAGAGGATGCGCTGGCCGGTGGGGCGGTAGGTGACGAGCGTGGGGTTCTCCGAGAGGCGGAAGAGCTCGGAGAGGCCGAGGCGCTGGATGGCCTTGACGCACTCGGCGAAGACGCTGTCGCGGATCTCGGTGCGGTGCTTCTTGTAGCAGACGGCGTTGGCGAGCGGGTCGCGGAGGAGGGCGGTGACGACGCGGAGCGCGGCGACTGTGGACTTGCCCGACCCGCGCCCGCCGGAGAGCCAGTATTCGGCGTGGCGGAAGGAGCGCATGTCGTCCCAGACGCCGAAGTAGCGCGGCGTGATGAGGTCGGTGACGCGGACGGTCGGCTGGCCTTGGGGTGTCATGGGGCGGTCGGCACGTCGTCGAGGACGCGCGGGACGATGCGGATGTCCGCGCCGTCGGCGAGCTCGCCCGTGAGCTTGGCGATGAACTCGGCGGCCCTTGTGTCGCCGCCGATGGCGGAGTCGAACTGCGCCTTGACGACCTTGCCGCCGAGCGTCATCTCCTCGAAGTCGCGGTCTTTCGCGGCCGTCCCCGCGATGACCCTCGCCCACTCGCGCATCGAGCGGAGGATGGCTTTCTTCCTCGCGCAGGCGCGGCCGCCCTTCGACGGGACGGAGGGGTCGCGGCGGGCGGGGCAGTCCTCGCTCGTCCAGGGCTTGTGCCTGCTACCGGCCATCGGACGCGCCCCCCTCCGCGAAATCGAACAGGTCGGCCCCGACGGGCGACCTGCGCAGCGCGGCCTTCAGCGGTCCCGGGTGCCCGCGCCCGAACATGCGCCCGGCGACGGCCTCGGCGTAGCGGAACTTGGCGATGACGCGCTTGAACCGCTTCCACGCCGACACCCGCGCCGAGGCGTAGGAGCCGTCCGAGATGACGCGGAGGGCGTCGGCGACCCCGGCGGCGAGGTCTCGGAACGTCGTCAGGCTCCCGCCGTTGGCGACGTGCTGGACGAGAAGGACGTCGACGGGCGAGAGCGAGGTGAAGTCTGAGAACACCCTGCGGAGCGTGTCCTCGACGTCGGACGGGAGCGCCGTCACGCCGTTGGGCGCGGCCTTGTGGCGCGGGAGGCGGTCCTTGAGCGCGTCAACCCCCGCCGCGCCGCACTTGTCGAACGAGACCACGCCGTGGCCTCCGCACTGCATGGAGTTGCCGTCGTCGCAGACGTTGCACGAGAGGCAGGCCCTGCGGCACTCCTCGATCAGGCGGTATGTCTTGCACTTGTCGGAGCAGTTCGTCATCTCTTCGCGTTCTGTGGGCGGTTTCCGCCGTTTGTGGGGGTTTGGTTAGCCCTCGCGCACGCGCGCGCGGGTTGCGCGGCGGTTGCGCAACAGTCCTCCAGGGGCTCGATCCCGACGTGGATGCCGGGGTTGGGCCCCCAGCGTTTGCTGGTGTGCTTCTCGGCGACGAGGCTGTCGTCCGTCCAGAAGCCGAGGCGGGTCATCACGTCCAGCAGGTTCTTCTCGAGGTTGTCGAGGTCCGGGCGCGAGGTGTGCGGCTTGTCCAGCCCCGCCCGCACGACCGACTTGCGCTCCGACTTCCGGAAGGGGAACGTCCACCTGACCGTCAGGGACACGGGACAGCCGAATGGAACGTCCGGCACGTGCGTCGAGAGAAGCGCGGCGAGGAAGTTCTCGCCCTGCCTGACCTTCTTCTTCGTGTAGAACCTGACGCGCCCTCCGCAGACGAACGCCCCCTTCTGCTGGGCGGTGGCCGTCGGTGGTATGCAGTCGATGCGGAAGGAGAGGCCGCTCAAAACGGAAGATCCCCCTGCTCCGGCTCCGCGATCTCGGCGGGCGGTGGGACTTGAGCCGCCGCGCCGTCGGCGGGCGTGGTCTTGCGCGCCAGCGCGAGGAGCGTGAGCGAGGTGAACCACCGATCCTTCCACTGCCGCGAT